>JABXGS010000030.1 GCA_016550425.1 archaeon | reverse complement strand
GGATCGCCTACGAGGAGGATGTTGGAGTCGCCGCGGATTTTGACGCCGTCGGAGAGGACTTTGCTGACGCCGCCGAAGAGGAGGAGGCAGACGGCTTCTTTGATGTCGGTGAGGCCGTAGATGGAGGGGGCGATGGAGTTGACGAGTTTTCGGTGGATGAGGGGGTCTGTGGCGAGTTCGCGGATTTCTTCTTCTTCTTTGGGTTCGATTTCGACGCGATCGGCTTCTCTTTCGGATACGGCTACGTAATTGGTGGCTAAGAAGACGCTGAAGGTGGGGGCTTTGCGTCGGGTGCGAGCGGTGGTATCTTGGGTGGATCGTAGGATACCGACGACACGGCAGGGGTCGCCGGGGCGTGCGATATCGACTAGATCGTCTTGTAATATGCAATCGAGGGCGCGTGGGAGCGCGCCGGGAGGGAGTTCTTCGGGTTTCTCTTGAAGGCGGATTTTTTGCCAATCAACGAATTTGGAGCGTTCGGGGATGAGATCGAATGGGCCTTTACTTCGACAGGCATCATTTGTACAGAGTGAGGGAGGAATGAATTGGTTGGCTTGTTGAACATAGATGATTTCTTGGCATTGGCGGCACTGGAATACGCCTTCAACGAGAAGTGGTTTTACATCACTGACTCGAGTGACGAGTGCATCGACCATGATTAGTTGACCGATGTGTTCTGCGCGAATAAAACGTACTGAGACCCGGTCAGGGACTTCTTTAAATCGTGCGTGGAGATTTTCGATGGACTCTGAATAATCAGAATCAACAACGCGAAGAATGCGTCGGATTGCGGCAGAAGCGGCATCGATGGCTCGTTGCGGGTTCTCTTTGGTTGCAGCGGCTAGTTCGGGGTCGAATGTGAGTAATTGATTGAAATCAATTGAGACTGAAATGTGCTTTTCTAGACTCAGACGGGCGATAGCGTCATTATAGGGGGTCTCGCCGTCTTCTGTTTTATAGGATTTCAGAAACTCTTCATAGCGAGTAATATAGTCGATTTCTTCAGTCACTAATCTCTATCTCCGTTACTTCTTTCTGCCAATTACGTAAAAGAATGACGAGTCTGTCAAAAAGCCATCGTTCTTCTTCCGTCATTTTCTTTTTTATTTCACGGAGTCTTTCTTCTCGTAATGACAATTTCATTAATTTCAGTAGCCGATTATCGATAAGGTCGCGTAGTAATGTTTCCATTTTTGTTTGTGCAGCTATTCGAACATCATTGGGAGTATTCTTATTTTGGAGGGCAAGGTGTTCAATAGCATTTCGAATTTGAAAATAGTAGTTAGGTGGTAGTGATTGAAGAACCGGTTCTCCAGTTTCTCGCCAAAGTGCTTTTTGAAGGTCTGGTACCCCAATAGCAGGATCCTTAATTTGTGCCATATTATTTTTAATTAACACCGTGGCTACCCAACGAGGGACATCGAGTTCCCGCCCTTTTTCGATAGGACCATATGTCGACTCATTAATTGTGAATTCGTCCACCGTTTTAGTTGCAACAATTGTCACGGTTGCATTCTCAAATTGAAATCCAAGTGCGCCTTTCATATGTTGTGTTTCCATTCTTTGTTCTCTCCATTTTATTAATCAAAATTAGTATCCGTTGATTGGCGGCGTTGTAGAATTTCACTGACACGTTCGTCGAATACTTCAACAGGGATATCCATCAGGGTTAAGCGAGCCCGGCGTCCCCGTTGACCGGTTCCGATACCTTCTACCACCTTTCCGATGATGCCTAGGGTTACTAATGCATCGATGGTTTTTCTAAAGGTTGGCAGAGCCTGTTTTTTTACTCCGAATTCTTCGCAGATTAATTGGTAACGTTCATAGACCTTTGCGATGGTTGTAGAGCTTGATTTTTGGGCTTTTAGTTCTCGCGTGAGTGCAGCAAGAACGAGAATTTCCTGGTCACGGAGACCATACAAAACATCAGAACGTAACTCCGAATAGACTTCTTGTTTGGCTCTCCGGATTAAATCAGGTGTAATTGGACGGACATTATACCTGTCTGCGGCTTTTCCAGCAAGATACATTATTTCAATACCGTGTCGGGCATTCTGTGTTGATGCAGCGATATTGGCAACCATGTGTAGAATTTCATCGGTAACTACGTCTTTATGGAACGCCATTTCAGCGCGGTACTTGAAGATTTTATAAAGCTCATCTTGGTCATAAGCTGGCATATCAATTCGATCATGAAGTCGACCAGAAAGAGGAAAACTCAGAGTATTTTGCCAATCAACAACACGGCAGGCGATTAGCGTTGAGATGAATGCCTGTCCATGCTCTGCTACTTCACTGGCATGAATTAAACTGAGAAGATCTTGCCCGAGCAAATAAGCTTCATCAAGACATAGGACTAAACGGATTTTTTCCCGGGACAGTCGGCGATTAATCATTGTAGTAATTTCTTCATCAGAAAATCCACGACTTGTAACTTTGAACCTTTCTGTAAGTAAATCACGAAGAATCGCACTTTTTGTCCTAAACATAAAGCAGTCGTAGTATTCGAACCGAACTTTGATTCCACGTTTTGCGGCGGCTTTTTCCAGCCCGCGTCCAAAATAGCGGATTGAAACGGTTTTCCCAGTTCCAGGTTTTCCGACAACAGCGACATTTACCGCATAGGCCCCATCTTTGTTAAGTAAAGCTTTGAAAGTGTGACTAAGCCGGACAAGTTGATTCTCGCGGTTAGGGAGTTCAGGGGGAACGAAAGCTGGATGAAGTGTCTCTTCATTTTTGAAGACAGATGCACCTAATAGTGCCTTTTCGATGATATTCTCGCCCACGTGCGCACCCCGAAATAGTAAATCAGACAAGACTAGCTGATTCCGTGGACGAACAGAAGTTGCTGCCCATAAAAGGATTTTCCACACTCACGTAAAACTGACTTGAGTAGAACCGAAGTAAGGCATTTTTACTTCTTGCGTTTGTCTTTTCCTTTCTTACCGAGCCACCATTCAAGATAATCGCGGCGACGTTGGGACTTTTCTCTTTCGTCATCCTTTTCTCGAAAGGAAGAACGTTGTTCGTCCCAAAGCCGATCGAGCTCTGCACGAGATACGGCGAGTCCACAGCGTTGACATACTTGACGGCCGCTCTTCGGATCGAAGCGCATTTTTCCAGCGCATTCGGGGCATGTTGTCAAATAATCCACCAATTAACTTCTTTCAACTGTACCTCAATAACGTTCTTCTTAAATCATGCCCTGTTGGTATTCTTACTCAATTTTGATTCTTTCTTACTCAACAAGCATTGCTAACCAGTTTTCAACCTCTCGTCGCTTATAACCAGATGCAGGGGCTGCAAGCACGGCCCAATTAATTGTGTCTTTTTGTCTTCTAGTTTTTGCATACCAAGTAACTGATACACGTCCTGAATCAAAGAGACTAATTTCCTTTACTCGTTTTGTCATCTTAATTCCTATACTCTTCGCTAGTCTCACTTCATCATCTAGGAGTTTACACGGATTGTCTTTAATTAAATCCCTTAAGAGCCTTGCACGTTGACGGACAACAGGACTGTCTTTAAGTTCAGTCAGCCGCCATAATTTTCCACCTAATAATACGTGTTTTTGGTAATCGCCACCCTTACCATAAGATACTTCTTTACCCCATCTGCGAACGAATTCTTTTAGTTCGGGTGAGATTCTTGATACAAATTCATATTTCTTAGAAAGCGATCCACCATCTAACACTTTGGCCCTATTGATTGAAAACCATGCCCGTGATTGTTCTGTGAAAAAACACCCATCCTCAGGTATTACTTCTTGAAGGTATGCAACTTTAGTTCTCATATTGCCTTTCCGGATAAATTCAGGTAATCTGAACTCATGATGCAAGTGTTTGTCACCAATAGGAACCCCCCATTTTGTTAAAATTCGACCAACAACGCTTGAGAAGACTAACCTATTTTGAGAAGTTTCATGGCAATGAATTTCACCTAAATGATTTCGAAACAAATTTCTTACATATTGTCTTCTCTCTTTATCACGTTCTGCATAGATAAGCTGGCTTCTCTGTATATGACCGTCACTAGCAATGATAGCATAAGCACGAGCACGAAATTCACCTAATTTTTCACCCCTAGGAAATAGTGGATTAAATATACCACCACTATCATTTCGGGTTTTTCCAATCTTCATGATTAAAGGCTGGATGTTTACAAGCGATACGTTTAGTGAATCAAGAATGAAATGAAGATGTTCCCCTTTCAGATAGGATAGCTTATGTTCGATTTCTGTTGGGCGGGATTTAGTTTTTTCTTTGTTTTCAGAAACATCGGACATTTGTGTGATAAGCTTGCTGAATCCACGATTGGGTTTCGAAGTTGATTTATCTAAATCAAGGTTTTTCCTTGAAGCTTCGACAAGTTTGATTGACGTCGCTGGGTTTTTGAAAAAGAAGAGCTCTTGATTTAAGATATTTAGCCAGTTATCTGAAGAGATATTTCGTCGCCAAAAGTAGAGTGCGGAATTGGTTATTCCAATTTGAAGCTTGTTATTCGCCTGTTGTGATATTTCAAGTCTAGCATTAATTTGATTTTCAATATCTTTTCGATTTAACTCAATATTTTTAGATATTTCCCGTAGCCAATTGGGACCTGTTCGCTGATATGGGAATAGTGTAGCGAAAATTACTTTGGGTGGATTCCTAATCGATGAATAAAGCCTTTCAAGCGTTTTCGAATAATCTGTCAGTTCGAATTCCTTATCAGGCTCATTAAGTGGTTTCAAATAGCGATGAACATCGGATGGATCTATGCAACGTCGCTTTGCTTCGAGAGACAAGCTTCTTTCCCATTTTCGCCGTGCGGTTTCATGGATTTTCAAACTTCTTACGAGTTTTGGTTCGCTTTTGTCTCTCACCCAATCTCTGACAGTTCCTGCGTTTATACCAGATCTACGAGAAATTTCATTACCTGATAGGTGGTCTAGTTGTGAACATCTCTGAAGTTTCTTGATTATCACGAACTTTTCAGCCATTTGGCGATGTTCTTCAAAATCACCTCTTTCTCTGAAATAAGGATGACGTTCAATTAAAGCACTAAGAGAAGCAAGATTAGCAATTTCTATCCTTGGTTCAGAGATTTCTTGCTCTTTTCCTACTTTGCTCTCACATTCTATTATTCGAGAGGAATTAGCAATTTTCAGATAGTCATTTGTTTTGGTAATTTCCGTCTCCACTCCAGAAAAAACTTCAGTCCAATTTCCTTATCACTCAGTTGTTCAGTGTCATCCGTCTCTTTTTCATCATACTCCGGGGATTCGCGGAATTCAAAAGACCTACTGTCCCTCCCTTTGATCATTGTTTGCAGCGCGGAATTTGATTTGTTTTTATGCCTTTCGGATTTCGTTCTATTCTCACAAAAGATGTATTGAAGGAACCTAGAAAAACGTACAAAAAAGCAGTGTATGCCCTATATGACGCGTAAGTCCTGGGTTAAAGAACCGTTACGGCTTTGGCTAGATTTCGTGGTTGGTCTGGGTTATGTCCTCGCAAAATTGCTGCATAATATGCGAGTAGTTGGAGTGGTACAACATAACTGATTGGTGAGAAGTAAATCGAAGGGAGCACAGGTAATGTGATTGCTTGATCGCTGAGATTGATAAGTTTCTCATCTGCCTCTGAGCACACAGAGATGATTTGCGCTCCTCTTGCCTTCATTTCCATGACATTACCTTCCAAATGCCGACGTGTGTTATCAGATGGCGCAACAAAAACAATGGGGAAACCTGGCTCAACAAGGGCGATTGGTCCATGTTTGGATTCGCCTGCAGGATAACCTTCTGCATGAACATACGCAATTTCTTTTATTTTCAGTGCCCCTTCCATTGCCGTAGATGTGCTTATACCTCGTCCAAGAAAGAAAAAGTTAGATTTGTTAAGATGTTCTTGGGCCGTTGCCTTAATCATGCCTTCTTGGTTCCGAATGACTGATTGGATAAGTTGCGGAAATTGGTTTAAAGATAGTTGCAAGTCCTCAGTTTCCTTCTTGGTCTGAGCACCAGTCATTTTGCCTAATGAGATGGATATTGATGCAAGGGTGGCAAGTTGAGTGGCAAAAGTCTTTGTTGCCGCAACACCAATTTCAGGACCAGCCTGTGTATAAAGAACTGAATCAGCAATCCGTGTAATTGAACTTCCTACTGTATTAGTGATGGCTAATATTGTAGCGCCTTGGTTCTTGAGGTGTTTGACAGCGTGGAGGGTATCAATGGTTTCTCCAGATTGTGTAACAGCTAACACTGCTGTGTCAGCACCCAAGCTTTCTGCTACAGCATCAGAACCCTCTGATGCTATTATTCCATGAACTAGGCGATTTGCGATATTCGAAAACATGTACTTGGCAGCTAATGTGGCATGAAAAGATGTTCCAGCAGCAACGGTTAGAACATTCGTGTGGTTGTGAAGAATCTCAGTGAAGTTTTCAAGATCATCTTTTCGAATTCGAAGAGTATCAGTAAGCGCACGGGGTTGCTCATGTATTTCCTTTAACATAAAATGCGGGTACCCGCCTTTCTGAGCCATGTCAATTGTCCATTTGACGACAAGTGGTTCCCGAATTGGAAGTTTTGTCAGAGAACCTGACTCATCTATTCGGCTTATGAGCACCCCATTGGAGGTTAGATGGACAAGTTCATTATCTTCGATAATGATAGTCTTTCGTGTCATGGGTAGGAATGCTGGGACGTCTGAGGCGCAATAGACCCCTCGAGACCCTAGACCAACTACCAAGGGGCTTTCTTTACGGGTACATACTAGTTCCTTTCTTGTAGATTCTAACACCACAAGTGCATAGCTTCCCTCTAATTGTGGAATTATCTGAGCTACAGCGTCACCAAGATGATTTGTGTGTTTAAGAGCGTCTTCGATTAGATGAGGGATGACTTCAGTATCAGTTTGAGACCGGAATTGATGACCCTTCGCTAAAAGCTGTTCACGTAATTCTTGGTAATTCTCAATGATTCCATTATGAACAACAGCAATATGATTATTGCAATCTGTGTGAGGGTGCGCGTTCACTTTGGATGGAGAACCGTGAGTAGCCCACCGTGTATGACCGATTCCTATCGTTCCGGGTAAATTGTCAAAATTTAAACGGTGGTGTATCTCGTCTATTTTTCCCTTATCTTTCTTTATAAAGAGAGTTCCATTAGATACAGTAGCGATTCCGCTGGAATCATAACCACGATATTCTAGCCGTTTCAATGCTTGACGCAAGATGGAGGCAATATTTCCTTTTAGATGAATTGCGCCAATAATTCCACACAAGTTAATTTGCCCCTATCAAACACTCCTAGCCCTTAGCATAAATTTTCCCATTTGGGATATCTATAAGCGTTTAGTCACATAAGGTCCGTCATAACGATAACCGTGCCGTAAATAATATTCTCTCGCTCCTATCCCACTGGTACATACAATTCGTTTTCTATCATATTTTTGTGCATACTCTTCAGCCGCAACTAAAAGCTGGGCACCAAGCCCCCGGTGTTGCCATGCATCTTCGTGAGTTGTTCCCAGCTTGATGGATTGCCCATAGATATGGAGTTCACGAAGTAGCGCCGCGTTTTTATTTTTAACTTCGGCTCGATGTGCTTGATCACTTGGTATACGAAGCCGAAGATATCCGACTAATGAGTCTTGTTCTAGATTTTCATAGGCGAAGAAAATTTCCTTTCCACCTGATGCTGGATATTCATCAATTCTAAGAGTTAATGCCTCGATTTCTGGTTCATCGTTACTTGTATCCATTTGAGATCTTTGTCTATATCCAACCTCACGATACCTGATGTTTTGCAGCTGGTATCCCCTATTTTCAGCATGCTGAAATACTAGTTGAGTTAGATTTCCTGCATTGGGGCCAGCCACGATTAGTCGTTTAGGGATATCGCGTTGCATACGTTGGATACGTACCCAGCGGGGTATGGAGGGCATAATATCAGCGATAAGGTCGACTACCTCTTCTGTCGTGTATGGAGCATATTCCCCTTTTCGCCAAGTTTCGAATAGGGCACTTCCGCGCAGTACCAGGCAAGGATAAATTTTGAGCATATCCGGTTGAAATTCTTCTCGAGAGAATAAATCTTTGAAGACTTGTTGATCCATTTCTTTGGAAGAACCAGGCAGCCCTGGCATAATATGATAGCAAACCTTCAGTCCAGCGTCCTTGGCAAATTGGGTAGAACTAATAACATCAGATACTGTGTGACCACGACGAATTACTGTGTAGATTTCATCATAAATAGTCTGAACACCCAGTTCAACACGTGTGGCTCCCAGATTCAGCATTCTATCAATATGCGTCTGTTTGCAATAATCGGGTCGAGTTTCTATTGTTATTCCAACGGGTCGAATAGGCGCCTTTTCTGCTAATTTAATTGCTTCATTAAGGTCTTGAGCTTCACAATCATTCATGGCATCAAGACAGCGCTTCACAAACTCATTCTGATACTCTGTTGAAGCAGACAAAAAAGTCCCACCCATTATGATTAGTTCGACTTTGTCAGTACTATGACCCATAGCTTCAAGCTGTTCTAATCGACTAACCATTTGAAGATACGGATCATATTGATTCTGTCGTGCTCGAAGTGTGGCAGGTTCATCACCCACGTATGCTTTAGGAGCTGTGGGAATATTTGTTGGACAATAAGTACACTGACCTGGACACTCCATTGGCTCTGTCATGACAGCAACGACACTTACGCCAGAAAGAGTGCGGGTTGGTTTCTTTCGAAGAATATGACTAACCTTTTTTTTCTCCTCTTCTGTTGCATATCCTAATATTTCAACATCTGAAGGAAACCGTGAGAGATGATATTTGCGACTAAGCTTTCGTTTATACTTCTGTAAATCCTCTTTGCTCTGAATTTTCCCTGACAATGCTGCTTGAAGAATTTCTTCGGCAACGCGCTGCAACCTTATTTCCACCTGACCAGTATTCGCATATTGAATGAAAAGTGTATGAAGGAGCTCTAGAATGAGGTTTCTCAGCCTAGCGTCGAACAGCTTTGGGCTGTCCAGCAGGGGTCTGATTCAAAATGCGTTTGGTGTAGATTCTACGGTTGCGTAGACGAGGAATCGGAGTAACGCGTACTTTGCCCTCGACCTTTGGGGTTTGACTCCGAACTTTGCCGGCTTTTGTTAAGCTTCCGTGTGATCCTGGCATTATCGTATCACTAACTCGGTGTTTGCATCTTAGCCTTTAAGGATTTCCATTTGCCGTACTGAAAAATGGGGAGTCAGATGGTTGTTTGGTATTAGGAATCTTTTTACAGTGCCCTGAACTGGTAGGCATTACGCGAATAGGTGAAAGAACGTGGATGGCTTTCTCATCTTTGGTATTGGAAAAGTATATTGTCTTGATGAGCACTTTTCAATAATTTCTGAAGCAGCTTTAGGAGAAACCGTTGACGAGATTATACTAGTTTTTCATCGAATTCGCCGGGGAGTTGCGGATTCTCTTCTTGCAGAATTTTTTGGTACCTTAGATGAAAAAGCGGTTAATCGTATTTATGTTGAGTCACAAGTGGTTGCTGAGGATTTTTCGAGATTATATAATGTAAAAGCACTGCAATATGAGGATATAAGGCTGTGGCGCAAATTACGCCAAGATTTCCTTGATAGTGCAATTCCCTCTAAAGATGAGAAACGACTTCATGAGATTGCATTGGGAGTTTCCCGAATAGCAGTCCGAGAGGCGGCTGGACAAAATGATCAATTAATTATCCAAGCGATGAATACCTTAGACGATGTTGAAAAAGTCCAAAATTTGATGGTTTCTCGACTTCGGGAGTGGTATGGTTTGCATTTCCCTGAAGCCGCAAACGCCATTGAGAATGGGCAGACTTTAGCACGGATTGTCACAGAAGGAGGTTCTAGAAGAGATATTGAAGAGAATCCCAACTTATTGAAGTTACTAACGGACTCGTCTGTGAAAGCTGAACTGCTTGAGCAGTCAATCGGAGCAGAAATTCTTGAATCAGATATGGTAATGGTTCAATCATTAGCCCGTCAAATCCTTGATCTTTATACATTTCGAGAGCAACTTGAGAGATATTTAGACGAATCAATGCATGTTCTCGCTCCAAACCTACGAGCATTGATTGGTCCTGTAATAGGAGCGCGTCTAATTGGATTAGCAGGAGGAATAGAGAAACTTGCCCGTTATCCAGCAAGTACTATCCAAGTACTCGGTGCTGAACAAGCACTCTTTCGAGCTTTAAAGACCGGAGCAAAACCTCCGAAACATGGTGCTATTTTCCAACACACCTTAGTCCATTCAGCGCCTTGGTGGCAACGCGGAAAAATCGCTCGAATACTTGCAGGAAAAATCGCTATTGCGGCACGAATTGATTTCTACTCAGGTCAATATGTAGCCGATGAGTTGAAACAAACTGTTCTATCACGGGTTGCTGAGGTTAAACGAAAATATCCGACCGCTCCGAAGCGACCACCATCAAAACCACAAAAGCGACCTACCAAACGAAAACATTTCAGAAAAAAATCTAAATCACACGCACCGAAAAAGCGTCGAACCGATACGGAGAGGAAATCGTCTTGATTGAAATTAGAGAAGATAAAAAAAGACCTAGCCTTTTTTGGGCGCACCTAGATACAGGAGCAAAACGTCCTGCAACAAAGAATCTTACTCCAGGTAAAGCAGTATACAATGAACAGATGGTATCTGTAAAATCCCACGAGTACCGAATTTGGGATCCACATAGAAGCAAGCTATCAGCAGCTCTACTTCGAGGATTAACTGCATATGCTTTTACTCCTAAGAGTTCAGTCCTTTATTTAGGTGCTTCTTCAGGTACCACTGCTAGCCATGTTTCGGACCTCCTAAATGCAGGTGGTCACATATACTGTGTTGAATTTGCTCCGCGGGTGATGCGGGATTTAGTACAGGTTTCTGCAACTCGAAAGAATATGATTCCGATTATGGCAGACGCTAGATATCCTGAATCCTATCTTCAAATACCTGAATTGGTAGAGGTGTTGTATCAAGATGTGGCGCAACCAAACCAGGCGAAGATATTAGTAGATAATGCGCGGCGTTTTCTTCGACCAGGTGGAACTGCGTATGTTGCGATTAAAGCTCGGAGCATCGATGTTACTGAGAAGCCGTCCCGAATATTTGATCGTGAAGAAAAGACATTAGCAAAAGCAGGATTTACTGTAGTGGATCGGATATCCTTAGATCCTTACTCCGCCGATCACGTTTTTCTTAGCGCAGTGTTTGGTGAAGTGTAGAAATGAAGAAATATTCGGGTTTCCTTTCCGGGCTTGAACGAGAAATTGCCCAAATTAATGATCATATGCCTCGCACAAAGAAGTCGCTTTTGAAACTGCTTAGCGAACGGTCACCAAGCTTTGTCACACGAGATGGACAAAAGAGTTCAGTTCGATTGGAGGAATTAGAAGAAATTGCAGAGATTATTCCGTCTGAATATCATAGCCAGATTATGTTACCGTTCATACTTCTACGAAGAACCTCGTTAGGACCTGGTGCACACACTATAGGTGGTTCAAAACTCGAACAATTCACGGTGTTACGTATTTTGGGAAAAATCGATTATCCTTTTCAAATGTGGCGTTCAACACGTTTACCCCGAATTATTTATTCGCCTGAAGTGGGTCTCTTAAGGCAGAAATTACCCACTACCCTTACAATAGGATTTGGCAAATAATATGCAGACGAAACAAAGATATCTGGATGAGGTGCGGGACGTTCTAGATTCTGCGGCACGAGAACACGCTACAACTTTTACTCCAGAATATTGTTTTGATAGTATCATCGATGAAGGTTATGCACGGATTGTAATTAAAGCCAGCCAAACAATTGACAATGTTGAAGTACATGTCCGAGAAGAATTGTATAAAATCTGTTCTATTCTTCGATGTACCCCACTGATTATAGGAGAACGTACGCGGAAACGCCCCCTCCAAGATGGTGTGGTTCATACTCGCGGATCGATTTCTGCAATTACACTTGAGACTCTGCGCCGAATTTTAGAAGAACACGCTTTTCCTTTTCTTCTAGCGAAAAAGGGCGGGGTTTACGTTATTATGGACGGAGAAAAAATGAAGATCGCACGAGAAGCAGGGGGTCATTCTCGTGGAGATGTTGCAGAAAGAATGGGACTCTCAAGACGTGCTATATACGAATATGAAAGAGGAACAATGAACCCCACGATTGATGTAGCCCTTCGTTTAGAGGAGCTTCTTGACACAACATTAATTGAACCGCTGAATCTATTTGGTACCCTTAACACATCAAATAGAAGTAAGGTTACGCAAGAGCCTCTAAATAGACAAACTAAATTCACAAAAACAGCAATAGAAGTATTTTCTCGTTTAGGTTTCAATTCAACCCTGGCCAATGATGCGCCTTTTAACTTGCTCAACTCCCTTCGTAAGCATGTCATTTTAAGTTACTTGAAACAGCGCCTTGAACATCTTGATGAAGAACGAATTGATTTTCTAGCAAAACTAGCGGATGTTCTCAATGAGAATCCGGTGATAGTTGCCTCAGAATCAACAACTGTCGATGCAATCAATGGCATACCCGTTGTCTATCTCAAAGAGCTCATATCCCTTCATAAACCGAGTGAGTTCATTACGCTTATTCAAAGTCGGCGAGGAGCTTGATGTGTACGAGGAAGACAAGGAAGGAGCCATCAGCTTTCTCCGTCCACCCTTACAAAAAGTTCCAACAACAGACATGAAGGTCTTTTTCAATCCCAAATCTGAACTTAATCGAGATTTAACCATGGTGGCACTCCAAGTATTTATTTCCAAATATGAGAAGACAGGAACCCGAGTGTGCACCCCCTTTGCTGGAACAGGTGTCCGCCCAATTCGTATGGCAAAAGAGGTAACAGGCATCGAAAAAGTTATTGTGGGAGATTCGAATCCTGAAGCAGTCGAGCTTATTAGAAGAAACCGGGACATGAACGATGTTAAAGACGTGCTGGAAATTTTCCATAGCGAAGCCAATCATTTACTAAACCAGTATAGATCGTTCCATGAAAAATTTGATGTCATCGATATCGATCCATTTGGTTCTCCCAGAGAATTTTTTGATTCAGCTATTCGAGCGCTTAGGCCTCCAGCATTACTTTGTCTTACAGCCACAGATATGCCTGTCTTGGTGGGTATTCGACGACGTGCATGTATTAAGAGATATGCAGCTGTGCCATTGAAAACAGAGTATTCGCATGAGCTAGCAGTACGGATATTGCTTGGATGTGTTATAAGAGAAGCAGTGTCCCAAAATATCGGATTATTCCCATTACTATCATTCTCAGTTGACCATTATATTCGGTTGTATCTTTTAGCTATAGAAGGAGACAAGAATTCGTGGAAGGCAGTGTCACAACTAGGATTCATAATTCATTGTAATCAATGTGGAGAAAGGACAGTTGCTAAAGGTTTGCTGCCGAGCATCAGAGGTTGCAAGCAGTGTAAATCGGAAAGAGAACAATTAGGTGGTCCTCTTTGGGTTGGAAAGCTTGGAGATAAATCATTCATAAAAAAAATGTGCCAGCATCTTGATAATTTTAGACTTGGAAACAAACGTAGAGCCTTGTCCTTGTTAAACACGATACAAGATGAAATAGACGGTCCAGCGACTTATTATGATCTCCATCAATTAGCAGATAAATTGAATATACCAGTTCCACCTTTTCGGGATGTAATTGGTAGATTACGCCAAGCAGGAGCATTCTGCGTTCGAACCCATTATTCGCCACATGCGATACGAACATCTGCTACAGAACAAACCCTCTCAGAGATCCTTTTAGCGCTTACAACGGAGGGTTGAATTTATGGAGCGCTGGACGAAGAATGAGACATACCGCAGAAAAGCCCGAAAGACTGGCTATCGCTCTCGTGCTGCATTCAAGTTAGTTGAAATCGATGAAAGATTTGATGTATTAAAACAAGCTATACGGGTTGTCGATTTATGTAGTGCCCCTGGTTCTTGGTTACAAGTTGTTAAGGAACGTTGCATTGGCTCCAACGTAGTTATTATCGGAATCGATATGGTTCATATAAAACCGATTCCGGGAGTTCATATCATTCAAAGCTCCATCGAATCCCCTGATTTAGTAAACCAAATACTAAGCAAATTAGAACAACCCGCGCAGGTTCTACTCAGCGATTGTTCTCCAAAACTAACGGGAACTAAATCCCTAGACAGAGCTCGACAGCTTTGGTTAGCCAAACTGAGCTATGAATATGCTACAAAGATACTTGAAAAAAGAGGTCATTTCATAACAAAGGTCTTTCAGTCTATTGAATTTGACGACTTCATTACGAGTGTTGGCAATTCCTTTCGTTCAGTGAAGACCTATAAACCTCAATCGTCATTTAAACGGAGTCCAGAGATGTATCTTATTGCAAAAGGATTTCGTGGAAATCCGTTACCCGTTAACCAAGGCGCCCCTTAATCCAAGAATTGAGTTTTTCACATAACCATGGACTGGTTGGTTGACCGGCTCCGCATTGATCGATATCAGGACAAATAAAGCAAGGACAGCCCTCAAGGGTATCCCATTCTGCTTCATCATAATCTTGCCAAATTAAACGAACGGTGGATTTACCATCATGTTTTTCTTCAACTTTCTTGACTTGCCCGTTTTTACTCAGTGAGTCAATAATCGTAAGAAGCGTAGATTCTGGTTCCCCCATTTTTTTAACTAGGTCTGCAAGAAGGATGCCTTTTTTTCCCGCGTCCTTAAGGAGCTCAATAGTACCAGATTCCATGACATCATCTAGAAAACAGGTCCGCCGGATAAAAAGTCTTTCAAACACCAACTAAAAAGAAAGGAAAAAGGGCGAAAATATTCGCCCTATGAATACCCGTTAGAGAGGAACTTCCAAATCCAATTTCTCCACAAGTTCTTTGTAACGATTACGTACTGTCACTTCGGTGACTCGGGCTACAGCCGCAACTTCACGTTGCGTTCTTCGTGAATTAGCCAGAACACTAGCAACATAGATAGCGGCAGCAGCAACACCTGTTGGTCCTCGACCACTTGTCAGTCCCTTGTTAGCAGCCATCTTCAGGATTTGAATTGCCTGAGCTTGAACTTCACCAAGTAATTTCAGTTCACTGATAAATCTTGGAACATAGTCTATTGGAGAAGTGGGAGGAATGGAAAGACGCAATTCGCGAGCGATAAAACGATAACTTCGTCCAATCTCTTTTTTACCAACCCTAGAAACTTCAGCTACTTCATCAAGCGTTCGAGGAATACGAGATTGGCGACATGCAGCATATAGAGCAGCAGCCGCAACTCCTTCAATCGAACGCCCTCGAATCAAGCGTTGTTCGACGGCTCTACGGTATAGCATTGCAGCGATTTCGCGAACGTTTCGTGGAAGACCAAGACTTGATGCCATCCGATCAAGTTCGGAAAGGGCATATGCGAGATTTCGTTCTGTGGCATCGGACACACGGATTCTTCGTTGCCATTTTCGTAAACGATAGATTTGTGCCCTACGTTTTGGAGCCAAGTCTTTTCCATAACTATCACGATTTCGCCAATCAATCATGGTTGAAAGGCCCTTATCGTGAATAGTAAAGGTGAGTGGCGCCCCAACACGCGCACGTTTATCACGTTGTTCTTGATCGAAAGCCCTCCATTCAGGACCTTCATCGATAATCCGATCTGTGAGCACGAGTCCACAATTCATGCAAATAATTTCTGCTCTTGAATAGTCTTTCACTAGACGGGTAGTACCACAGTCAGGACAATGAGCGAGCGCAGAAGCACTTACTTCTTTCGTCGTTTCCCTACGCCTCCTTTAGGAGCCTTCTTCAGATAGAGAGTTGTCCCAGGAGGCACCATGGCGTCTTTAATTCTCGCTTCAGGTTTTAATGCAGCAAACGGTTGAATTGTTGGCCCAAAGATATCAATTACTTTCCCAATTTGTAAAGATTGAGATGAGAAAACACGTGTCCCTAGTCTTATAGCTTGGTTTAGACGCGCAATGATATTTCCTTGCGCGGAAATGTGTAGAACATGACCAATTCCTTGCAGCAGATCGACTCCTGGGAAGGCCAGAATTGGGTCGTAAGGGGGATTAGAAGTTGAGAAACAGACCGTGACTTAAAAACGTTTGCCTGCTTTTCTGCATAAATCACTTGACGTTTGTAACCTCATTCGGAAAATGCCCTTTCCGAACTAATTTATCCCTAATTTCGTTCACTTTAGCACTTGATAGCCGAGTAGCCATTACTTCTTACCAACTGCTTTCAAAGTTTTCATGATTTTCGCAATTTCTTTTAGAATTTGAGTTTTTGTCTGATTTTCAGGCTTTTTAATGAGGACCACTCCAGATGTTCCCCACCAACTTGCCGGATATCGAGCCTTTGATTCGACAGTGAACTCCAAACCAAGGCGTTGAGCGGCTTTGGTAATCATTGAAGTTGATACAGCTGTCAATGCGAGTTTTTTAGGAACACGCCGACCCGCTTGACGACTTCGATTAGCTTCAAAATATGCTGGATAAATATAATAATTACCTGATTTCCGCATTCTAGACCGCCTTCATAGCCTCCATTAGTTACACAAAAGCTTTGCTTTTCTTGTAAGTGAGCAAGGTTGAAAAGTTTTGAGCCAACGGGTTGGGATGTCATGCATGAATTTTCTACAGCAGTTAGCATTGTTGATGCAGTAAAACGTGCTGCAGAAAGCTATGCTGCAACGAAAGTCGTGAGAATTACGCTTCAAATCGGAAAGCTATCCATGTTAAATCATGACCAACTGCTTTTTGGAATAGACATTGCATCTAAGAACTCCATAGTAGAAGGAGCTAGGGTAACCATTGAGCCACTGACTACGAAAATTCATTGTCGAAAATGTGGCGCTGACTCAGAAATCGCCCAGGAAGGGCCTTTATACGACATTCTAACATCAATGGCATGTTCTCAGTGTCAATCAAAAGATGTGGAAGTAATTCAGGGAAGAGAGTGCGTGATCAAGGATATTCAAGCCGAAGTAGAAAAAGAGTAACTGATTATTCGATTTTAATCGCATCAACTACTCCGTTTTGACCTGGACGACTAGTAACTAATGCTTTCCCTTTTTCTGTCTCAATTATTGTTCCCTTTGTTATGATGCCGCGACGATCGAGATCTACATTTGCTGGATTTTGTAATACCTGCACAATTTTGGTTTTTTCTGATTTCCCTGTAGCTTTATCCGTGACATTTGCATGCGAAGCAGCAAGTAGCCGGAATTTATGATTTCCACCGAGTGTGCGTTTGATTCGGAGCTTCTTTTCGCCCATGATGGTTTCGGTGGCTTGACTACCTCTTTCGTATTTACGATGCTTACGCGATGTCCGGTATCTTGCACCAGTGTGATATCTTTTTGACTTACCTTGCCAAAGGGGCATTTTAGTAACCTCAGGTTTGAGACGAGACACAGCCTAGGAGCTATAAACGTTTCGCCAATCCGATAATGGCAAAGCCTTTAGTTTCTTTAGCTTTGACTCATATGATAAGGTGGTAGCGATAACGATGTCAAAACACAACGCACTTGTTGAACTTTCGCATGGAGCTGGTGGTCGTGCCATGGCTGAGTTTTTAGCAGATGTTATTTTTCCCCATTTCAAACTCAACCGAGTTGAAACTGGAATTGGATTACCTGAGGCTGATGATGGGGCAACGATTCCTTTAGACAAAATTGAGCTTGTAGTCTCTACCGATAGCCACACAGTGTCACCATTATTCTTTCCTGGTGGTGACATCGGGAGTCTTGCAGCGGCAGGCACCATTAATGATGTGGCGATGATGGGAGCTCAACCTAAAGCTATGACAAGTGCTTTGGTAATTGAAGAGGGATTCCCTATCGATTCACTTCACAAGATCTTATCATCAATATCTTCAACGGCCACAGAGGATCAGGTCGCAGTTATAGCAGGAGACACAAAGGTGATTCCGAAAGGAGGGCTTGATCAGATGATAATTTGTACAACTGGATTCGGTTTAGTAGAAAAGGGGAAGGTCATCACAGATAGTGGTGTGAAAGTCGGTGATAAACTAATTATCACGGGGACCATTGGTGACCATGGCATAGCCTTACTAGCAAGTCGTGAAGGTCTTTCCTTTGAAACCGACTTGAAATCAGACGTTGCGCCATTATGGTCATTGGTTCGGGAGGCGTTAAGGATTGGTGGAATTCATGCGATGAAAGATCCTACACGGGGAGGTCTTTCAGTAACTTTGAATGAGTGTGCAAAGAAATCTGGTGTTAGCTTGGAAATCGAAGAGGATAAGCTGCCTTTTCAACGAGAGGTGCTGGCAGCAAGTCAGATGCTCGGACTTGACCCACTTCAAGTTACCTGTGAAGGAAAGGCTCTTATCGCAGTGGAGCCTGACAAGGCTGAAGAAGTTCTTAAAGTCATCCGTGGCACAAAATACGGGAAAAAAGCGGAAATCATTGGAGAAGCAAAGGAAGAGCGTTCAGGCTTGGTATTAATGAAGACCGAAGTGGGTGGAACTCGAATTATCCAGCATCCTTGGGCAGAAGCAATACCTCGGGTCTGTTAGCTCAAAAACTGAACTATAATTGGTGTGATAATAGTGATGCAGTTTCACCGAAAATCTGTTCGATATGCTGGTTAAGATCAGGTGCACAAATCGAAGCCGGTTGAGGTTTGACCAGTCGGTCACCATATTTTGTGAGGAAGAGTTTCACGATGCGTTTTGCGATTGTTTCGATGAGTATCGGGCTAGAGGTTTTTGAACTACTAATTACTAAAAGTCCATTTCGGAGTGGGTAGAATGTGTATCTGCAGGGTTCTGTTGTAATCGTTTCGATCTGTCCATCTGTGACTTCCTTAGCAAAAAGTGAAAGGGCGATGAAGAATCCTCCAAGAATCGCAGGATCGGGATGATTCTTGTGTGTAGTGAATATACTATAATAGAAAGGGCATCCGGATTCCTTGAGAATAAAAAGTGAATATAGTCCTTCAGGAGGACTAGGCTGGGAAACCGTATTGTTTTGGGAAGATTGGGGTAAGGATGATTGAGGGACGCGAGCCACACTAGGAGCCTCAGATTATTTTAGCTTCCCTTGAGTTTGTAGAAGCAAATATAAACTAACAAAGTTAGTTTCGCAAAAGCAGGAGAGACCCAGGCAAATTTCATCCTTTATTCTTCTACTGCAGCGGCTAATTCTGATTGTTCAATACGAATTTGTTTAATCATTCTTCGGAGTTGACCTTTGAGTTTTTTAATTTCATAAGCAAACCCGAAATAATCAGCGAACATTTCGGATGTAGTTAATTCTTTTGTACGTCCCACTGGTGTGGATTCAATGAAGCCATGGGATTCTAGATTCTTGATGTGTTTGTAGCTATGAGAGCCTCGGTATACAACAACTTCTGATTGGAGTATTGGCTGTGAAAGAGCAATATAGATGAGCGTCTTTAGTTCCCCAAGTGAGAGGAGACCTTGAGGCGCGAGATTCCCAACTTGTTCACTAAGTCCTGAATCAAGTTGTAAAACTAAACGTTGTCGGGGAAGACGTACAATTTCTAATGCTCCCGAACGTTTTTCGTATTCATCTATTAAGGTTTGAACACTATCTCGCACTTGTTTTAACGTAGATATTTGCGTAGCTTGCTGGATTTCATGAATGGTAAGAGGACGACCTGAGATATAGAGCGCCGCTTCTACTAATTTTGTAGCCTCATCCACTAACCCTTCCCTCCTCACTACGAGGATCTTGAACCCAGATCATTATATCCCCAAATTGCTCTTCTTGGCTGATATTGACCTTATCCTCACTGATTAAATAGAGGAGGCTTAGAAAAACTCGGATGATATCAACGTGTGACATCCCATGTACAAAATCAGCAAAGGAAATTGGATTACTATCAAGGCTAGCTTCGATTAATTGGGTATGCAATTTTTTCATGGATTTAGTTAATTCAATTTTTGAACCGTCGAATTGAGGTATTGTTGGCAACGAATTGCCAACACCAATATTTCTTCTTCGTTTTTTGGGAGGGAAAACAAGCTCTCGTAATGCTTCAAGGAATTCTGTTGACGAGGTAGGTCGTATATTTCGACGGAAGGGAGGGCGGATTGGTGGTAGAAAGATGTCTTCTTCGATAACCCGAATGATTTCTTCTTCCTCTCGGCCAAATTCAAGTAAATACTCTGATTTTAATCGAAGTAGGATTGCTGCAGAAAGAAGGGCACGTCCACATATTCGAAGGTCGATGTGTTCAGCGTTGAGCAAGCGCCCGATAAATCCATTGACAAGTTCAGCGAGGTCGAGTTCCCAGGGACTGATTTTTTGTAACTCGAGGATGTCAGTGAGAACTCGCCATGGTTGATGAAACCAGAATGGCTCAGGGCTACTTTCAGTCAACGATTTATCGTTCTCCTTTGGCAGTTCACAGTTTGTAGTATTTGATAAATGCATCCTATATAACCTGATGTATTATCAGGTTTTCACTAGGTTTTGCTTGTTCCCTCTATCATTAGCAATCCTTCTTCGAATTGTACCGAAAAAACCTGGGATACACCACTCACTAGTGCCACACCAAGAATAGTTTTCGCTAAACGGATTGTGATTTCATTATGTGAGATGACGAGAAATTGTGAGTTTTCAGAAAGGTTACTTATTAGACGAGCAACTCTTTCTGTGTTATTCGGATCTAACGCTTCGTCGATTTCATCGAGGAAGTAGAATGGAGCAGGTTGATGAAGTTGTAAGGCAAACATGAAGGTTAATGCGGTAAGAGCTTTTTCACCACCAGAAAGAGCGTCAAGATATCGTACACGTTTTCCTGCTGGTCGAACTTTCATTCGAATCCCGCCAAGAAACGGGTTTTCCGGATTTTCTAATTCTAGTTGACCCTCTCCTTGAGTAAGTTGCTCATAGACATTAGCGAAATTGTGAGAAATACTCGTAAAGGAGGTCATGAAGACGCGGAATTTTTCTTCTTCTGCTTTACGCATCGCATCAAGAATGGCTTCGCGTTCTTCTCGAATTCTGCTTTCTTTTTCTAAGATTTCATCATAAGCATGACGAATTTCCTCGAATCGTTCAACAGCTTTTTGATTAATCAGCCCAAGGTTTTCTCGTTCCTGTTGAAGGTTGGATAGCTCTCTTCGTAAACTATGAGCCTGACTTGAGTCTATAGGAAGTAATGGGGGATCCAATCCCTCCGTCTTCTCCTTTTGTGTACTATATCGTTCTTGCCACTGTTCAATTCGTCCTTCAATTTTAGAACGCTTCAGTGTTTCTGCATTTACTTCTTCTAATAATTCATCGATTGTGAAACCTAATTGACGGCTTTCATTTTCACTTGTTGTAATTTTAGTTTCAAGCGCCTGAATCTGATCAGCTAGATTGGCAACTTCTGCCTCCAATTTTTCCAACCCGGCTTGATTTTGCTCGATTTGATCTCTGCTAGATGCTATTTCCTTTTCTTTCTGCCTAAGCTCCTTCTCAGCATCTGAAATGTCTTGCTTTAAGCGATTAAGCTCTCCTATGGAG
>JABXGS010000193.1 GCA_016550425.1 archaeon | reverse complement strand
GTTCCAGATGCTAACATCACCGACATCGATTGCAGATTTGGCATTGCTACCCCCTGCAATCAAATCAGTAACGAATGGCTCTTCTTCCATGTGGGCAGCTGTCAGTGGAATGAGTCCAGCGAATAAAAGAACAATAGCTACTCCTAGAAACACGGTTTTTCGTTTCAGAATTAACTCCTCCCTCTAATTGAGGTGGTACAAATTGACCTCAGAAATATAAATAGCTTTCAATGAAACTGTCCACAAGGTTGTCTGCGATTAAACGTGTGCGTGTGCGGGGTTGAGGGCGTTAACATTCCGGAACTATAGAATTCTAATAGGTAAATTCTCGTTTTATTCCTTGGATTCTTCTTGCGACGGTTCTTCAACCTAATGATATTTGATGCTTGTCAAATATGATTTCAGCAATGCTTCCATTGGAATAGCTGGCATTTTTTATTCTTTGGCAAAGTATGCTGGGTTATTCGGTCCCCCGATATTATCTGCAAGCAAAGTTGGTTAATAATCGCCTAAATGCTGACAAAGTTGACGGAAAATGGCAATTATTGGCATAAGTTTTTATGACTCGGTTGGGATAGACGCGGATGTGGCTGGGTGATTGTTTGAGGACACTTTCGGTGAAAGAATGGATTGGGTTATTCCTTTTTGGGTTACTGGGCTTTCTTCTGTACTTTTTCGGAGTGGGAATCATCCATAAATCGTGGCAGTATCTTGCTGCGTTTATTGACACAGGGGTGTTCCCCCCAGAGTTCTATCAAATCCCATTTATTCAAGGGAATCCCCTTGGTGTGGCGGTCCTGCATGATATCGGTATTTTCTCAGCCTCTGTGGGAGTTATTGTGCTCTATATCGTCTATTTTGTGTGGCTTCTCCCTTTGGGAACGCCAGAACGTAGTCGACGGGGGTTCCAATACATTTTGGGTTTCCTGCTCGTATTTATCGCGTGGATAGGAGTGTGGATCTGTATGCACCGTGCGTTCATCTTTCTTTCGGAAGTCCTTCGAATTGGGCTTTTCATTCAAAATCCATTCCTGTTGCATCTACTTGGATTGCTTCTCGTCGGTTTCTTTCTCCTCGGAACTCTAGGTGTTGTAGTCTACAAAGCCTACCAACTCACAATCGCCTCCTCCACGGGTTCAGCTAGTTCAACTCAGCAACCACTCGCAGCACACACAGTATCGAATGCTCCGGAAGGACACAGCTGGTCAATTCCATTTATACAAATCAAGAAAGATTGGAAATTTTACTTTCTTGCCTTTCTGCCTTATTTTTCAGCTGCTTTTGCGGTCTGGATCCTGTTATTTGAAGGCTTCATCGCATACCAATTCGGAATCCCCATTATCTGGGCGTTACTGCCCGGGATTTTCTGGACTCCTGACGCCTATATGCTATTTGGTGGAGTATTACTAATCGCCAGTATGTTGGGGCTGTGGATCATTATTGTGTTCGTCCGACGCGCCCCCCTGACAGGTACTCTAGGGACTAGTTGGTGGTGGCAAGGCGCACGTCGCTATCTCTTCGTACTACTATCAATCATAGTACTAACCGCGTTCAGCAGCGGACTATTTGTTATCAGCATCACCTATCTCCAAATTGGATTCATCACAGTTGCCACGGCCTTGACCTGGCAACAAATCGGCGAAACCCTGGTCCTCCTTGGGCTAGTCACCGCGTTCATTGTTATCGTCGGAGAACGCGCCTCTGAAGCATAATCCCTGGCCCTCCCTATTAGAAATTGCTGTGAATATTCTTAATATAGTTTCATAGTAATTTTGTGAGACGAAATCGGGTGGGGGGAGTCGTGCTTTGAATAGGCGGTCGTTGTGACGTTTAGGTTTTTTATCGGATGGGTGGTTAAGTGACGAATATGAGCTTTCTCTTCGACCCTTTTTTGTTACTGGTGTGTGGCGCATTCATCGTGTGGGTACGAAATCGGTGGCTATATCGTGTGACGCCGCATGCCACGAAGATTTTGGGGACATGTACGGTGGTAGTGTTTTGGGTGGTTGCAGGGTCGTTGTACCTGAACCTTGGGTGGTTTGATTGGATGTGGATCTGGACGGGTCGAGCGGTTAGTGGACGGGATTTTATGATTAATAGTGGACTATTTGCCTTTGAATTCGTCCTGACGACCGGTGTGATTGATGTGTTGGCGTTGGTGTTGTTTGCTCTCTATCCGGTGTGGCTATATTGTGGGGTGTTTCTTGGGTACTTCCTGTTTGGGCGTCATGAGGGGCAAACCGGAATTGTTGGGCTGTTATGATATTGAGGGGATCGAACATGACGACACAGCGAGTATTGGTGACTGGGGCTTGTGGCTTTGTCGGCAGTCATTTCATCGACGTGTTACTTCAAGATTCGAAGTATCTGGTTCGGGGCATGGATTTACCCGAGGCACCGTGTTCTTTCTTGAATCGTGAAGCTGAGTTCATGACTGGGGATTTATGCAATCCTGCAACACTTGCTCGGGTGGTCAAGGGGGTTGATGTTATTTTTCATGCGGCGTCCTTATTTCGGTATTCGGCGCCATGGGATGAGTTGTATGGAGTCAATGTTGAGGGGACAAAGAACCTTTGTCAAGCCGCTGTAAAAGCAGGTGTTTCGAAAGTAGTGCTGATTAGTAGTGCTGGGGTGTATGGAGTTCCGCAATCGCTTCCCGTGAGTGAAGATGACCTGGTGAATCCATCCAACGCCTATGAACGATCAAAATTTGAACAAGAACAGATTGCCCTCCAGATTTGCTCTGAACATCAACTGAATCTGATCATTCTTCGCCCGGCTCCCATTTATGGTCCACGTAATCGGTATGGGATTGGAACGATTCTTCGAATGGTGGCACTGGGGCAGCTGCCCATTATTTCTAAAAATCTGGATACGTTGGTGCCATTGGTTCATGTTACTGATGTGGTAGGTGCCGCAGTACATCTCCTTTCCTTACCCAATGTTTGGGGTCAAGTGTATAATGTTGTGGATGATTCGACTTATCGGAAATATAAACTATTTTCGTATGTGGCTCCGTTGTTAAATGCAAAGATTTACTACACACGTTTTCCCCTTCTTCCACGATGGCTTCTCACCGCGTTGGCATTGTGGGCTGAATGGAAGGCGCGAAATTTCACGCATAAGGCACCGAAAATTGAACGGGCGACGATTGATTTGATGTTTCACGATTATCAGTATAGCAATGCTAAGCTCAAAGCCACAGGCTATCAATTGGTATATCCGGATGCCCAACAAGGCCTGACCGAAACGATAGCATGGTATCAGAAAAATAACTGGTTGCAACCCTAAACTTTTGCAAATATTTTCATCGCCACTTCATGATTGTCGCTTCCAAATGTCTAATTTTCTCACATTGAAAGAGTTGGTTAGAGGGTGTTGGATGATTGTGGAGTTTTGATCAAGTTGATAATATCATCAAGGTTAGTTCTAAGAATAGGTTATGAATGTCAGAGAATCTGCTGCTAGAACACTTTTCTACTAGAATAGGATTAGAGTAACTTCTAAGATTTCTTTGAGGGATATTATGCAAATCTTTTCTAAACTTCGTAAAATAACAGTCTGCTATTTTGTCCTGTTGCTTGCACTGAGTATCGTTGGTCTAGTGGCATCATCAGAAGTGCCTGTTTCTCGGATTCCGACGCCAGGCATTGGCATCTACGCGGAAGATTTTGAGTCAACGGCGTTTTTAATGACAGCTGACGCCTATGGCTGGGGTCTGGGAGCGGTCACCAGTGATCGGGTGATAACGAACACCCTCCTTGATACCTATAGCTCTGTAGGTCCAGTGATGGGCCTGGATACCCAAGGGCGGAAAATCTACTTTATCTCCTATGGAAGTTCTTCGAATAGCAATAACATTCTCAATGTCACAGATCCTGCCAATCTTCAGCTCATGAGTGCACGAACCTCGGTATCTGATCTACGCTGTGCACGAATTGATGGTGACATCTTTTATGCGGGACGAACAAGTGGTTTAGCGATTTATAATGTCAGTAATCCATACAATTATGGTGGAACAGGAGTCTATCTAGGTACTACTGGTCTTGATGGTGTAGTCACAGATATTGATACCCAGGGGCATTTCGTCTACTGTACAGCCCGTGGGTCGGCAGCTTTTCGGGCATTCAAAATCATTGATGTCGAAGATCCATACAATCCACAGGAAATAACGAATAACTGGGGCTCTCAAACGACACTTGGAATTGATGTTGAGGGGCAACTCGTCTATTTGGCTGAAGATTTTTATGGCCTCTACATTGCTAACATTTCAAATCCTCACATTTTTCTTCAATATGATCATTTCGATACACCGGGGAATGCAACGGATGTCCTAGTCGAGGGTTCCCTTGCCTATGTGGCTGATGGACCCAGTGGCATTCATATTGTCGATGTCAGTGATCCCACTGCTATCAGTGTCCTTGGATCATGTAACACACCAGGTAATGCACGACGATTAGCCTTACAAGGAAAAACTCTCTTTGTCGCAGACGAGGATGGAGGCGTCCGGGTGATCGATGTCTCGGATCCCACACATCCAACTAATGTGACTTCCTTAACCGCACCAATTGCTTATGATGTGGCCCTTTACGGAGGCATATTAGTGGTTGGGACAAACCTTGGTGTCCAAACTTTCAAGATTGGGAATTTTGTCTCCACGCTTGCTCCACAAGGCATCTATTCAGGAGGCTATGAATTTTGGGACGTCAAGGTGCAAGGTGATATCGCATATATTGCCGCTGGAGAGGATGGGTTAGTCGCACTCGATGTGAGTAATCCTGCAGCTCCCGTCTTTCTTGACTCCCACGTAACAGGCTCGAATCGGTTCTATCGGAAACTCGACATACAAGGACATCTAGCCGTAGTGGCCGATTATGGTAGCGGTGGCGCACGTATCTATGATATCTCAGATCCCACGAACCTACACTATATCAGTACTTATGGTCTTGGGTGGGCAACAGACATTGCCATTTATGGTGAAGTCATCTTTGTGGCCGATGGTGCCGCAGGGATTTATTTAGCCAATATCTCTACTCCAAGTACACCGGTGGGCATTGACTCCTATGATCTTGGGACAAGCAATGTGACTGGTTTAGCCGTTCAAGGTCACTTCCTATATGCCGTATCCACGACAACGAGTTCTGATGATATTGTTACCGTCTTTGATATCACAGATCTAAGTAACATACAACCTCTTGGCACCTACGTTGATACATTCACGCACTATGACGTCTATATCGATGGCGACTACGGGCTAGCTACAGAACTTATGAATGCCCCCATATGGAACTTCACTGATCCAACGTCTATCACAACAACAGACGTAATCAATGGAGTAGTTGGTGAATGCCTGGGGTGTTGGGGTTTTGGACCATATGCCCTGTTCGCCAATGGGAGTGCAGGTCTGATGCTCGTGAATGCTACAAATTTACATAATATGCAGGTGTTAGACTGTTATCTGGCTGCCTCAGGTGCAATTCAGGTAACTGTTCACGGCGATTACATTTACCTCGCGAACAAGACATCACTCATCATTTTTCGGCTCTTTGACAGTACAGGTGCAACATATGTTACCGGAAGTTCTATGGCGCAATCAAGTGCAGTCTATTCATCAGCTAACTTCGTATACGAAGCCACACTGGAAGCCACAACTTTCATTCCACCAGGAACCAATATTGAATTTCACATGACGGCAGATGGAGGCAGTAACTGGGAATCGGTTACGCCCGGTGTTCTACATAACTTTGCTCACCTAGGACCTGAATTACATTGGCGCGCCATCTTTACGACCAGTCGCAATGATCAGAGCGCCCATCTCTACAATATCACCTTCTCCTATACGTGGACAGTTCGGCCAACAACTCCGGTCTTGGATGATCCAGGTGACTCTTCACCAAGTGGAGACATCACGGTTTCATGGTCTGCCAGCACCGATTCCGATGGTAGCATCGACCACTACGAACTTCAAATGAGCGATAGTGCCAGCTTCACAACAATCCTTGATACATTTACCACAACATACACCAATTACAATATCACCGGACTTGTTCCTTCCACCTATTACTTCCGCGTCCGCGCAATCGACAATAACGGGGCTTGGAGCAATTGGAGCAGTGATGAAAGCATCGCCATAATCGTATTACCTCCACCCATTATCCCAGGTTTCCCCATTGCTACAATTATTATCGGACTGTGTGTTGCCCTCGGTCTTACTGTTCTCATTCGTCGTAGGAAGCGATGATTCATCGCTTCCCTTTCCTTTTTTTGGGAGAGGTAACGAGCTATCACATGGTTTGGAAGTTGAAGGTTATATCTAATTTCTCCATTGATTCGCTTTTCGATCATATGGTGAATCAAAGAAACTACTACTTCTGTCCAAGAAGAGTATTTTCTGTCTGTGTTCAGAAATTAGTTAATCTCTTGCCTGTGTGCGAAGAAAAACTTGCGCCTGAAGGAAGGAGGTGTCCTGTGGGCTGTAAACCATACCTATGTGGTGAGCTGTTATCCAGAGCACTGACTGTGGTGAGCTAGTGATTGAGATGGTTGTGCTTGAGAAATTGCTGGAGGGGCTCCAACCACTATATTGCTGGATGGTGGCACTGGAGAGCTCACGCGATGTTATTTGGAATAAACCGGCAGGGGCGCCTTGAAGCGTGATCTGTGTAGTCAGAGCTCGCCATCCATGATTGGATATGAGTATTGTGTAATTATGTAGGCCTGATCCTTGGGTTACAAGGGTTGTTACGGGCATCGGTAGAGTCAAGAGGATAGGGGCTTGGATGAGGGTTGAATTCAGTATATTTTGACCTGAAATTGCCGCGAAGGGTTTGAGCGCATGAAAGGTGGGTTTGGGTGTCGTCGGGTTGCTGGTGAGAAGCCCGAAATTGGCTTCATCACCAAACGGCGATGTTACACTGGGATGAATCGGCACGTCTTTAGCAAACCCAAAACAAGCAATATCAATTCCATGTTGTGCAGCGCCAATCAAGACCTCCGTTGTATGAATCGCTGCGGTTATAGTTCCCCATTCTGTGTCGGATAATAAGTCGAGTCCATATTCATCGAAGACCCAATCTATATTGGCGAATCCCTGCGTCATCAGTAAACTGGTTCCGGTTTCGATGACGCTTATTACCTGAGTTGGATCGTTCCAGTATGCATGCCACGAGAAAAAGTCAAGAGGAAGTCCTAATCCATTAACATTGCCTAAGAAACTCGAGGTCCAATCTGCCAAGTTGATGTCCGCCAGTCCTGGTCCGCCAATCTTAAAGGAGCCACCGATTTGGGCTAATCGTTGTGAGACGACGGAATACAAGTTAAGAAATTCCTGTTTCGTCCCGTTCCAGAAGGCAGGAAGGTTAGGCTCGTTACCAATTTCGATATAGTCAAAGTCGAAAATCTGACCTGTTCCAGGCCATCCCTGTTCATAATGCATCACAACACGAGCCACTACCTCAGCATAAATATCAAGATCTGGGGGAGTTGTATTTGGTGCCCAATTAGGTGCTAGAGAGCGAGGACATCCCACGAAAGTTAGGATTGGGCTTGCTCCAGT
>JABXGS010000192.1 GCA_016550425.1 archaeon | reverse complement strand
CAAATGCTCCTCGTCCAACAAATCCAAGACAACCCCCAATTCGAAGAAGTCCGCCTCCTCATCGTCGACAGCCTCATCGGCCACTTCCGCGCCGAATACCTCGGACGCGGCATGCTCGCCGAACGCCAACAAAAACTCAACAAACACCTCCACGACCTCCTCCGCGTCGCCGAAATCAGCAACATCGCCGTCGTCACCACCAACCAAGTCCATGCGCAGCCAGACGTCTTCTTCGGGGCACCGGATAGGCCAACAGGCGGACACATCGTGGCGCACGCGGCACAAACTCGAATTTATCTTCGCAAGAGTAAGGCTGAACGTCGAATTGCCACCTTAATTGATTCACCTTACTTACCTGAAGGCGAAGCTCTTTTCACTATTATAGCGCAAGGCATAGCAGACGCTTAATCTTTGGAAAATTTTTAGCTAATTTGATTTTCAAAGTTGGATAATTAACGTAGCGGTATGTAGGATTGGCGTAAATGGTGTTGGATTCGTTCTATCTTAACTCGTTCTAGCAGTCCACTGACTTGTAGCCTTCACAAACAGGTAGTGATGGTGTTCAATGGCATTGAATAATATAGTACTCAGATAATTGAAAGAGTAGTGGTTTCATGAGGGGTATAAATTATAAAAGAGCTCGTGGAATCTGGTTAGTTTTAGCATTATTTCTTGCAGTAATGCCATTTATTACCAATCCGGAATGGAAGACGACAAGTAGGCGAATGGATGTTTCCGCTTGGTCTCATACTGAATGTGATGCGAATGTAGTAGCGAACAGCCCTGATACTAATTTTGGCACAGGCAATATCCTTGAATTACACCGTAACGTTTCCGAAGGAATTGAAGTGGCGATTTTTCTAAAATTCAACCTTACCAGCGTTAGCCCAAGTGACGGCATTGTGGAAGCCATGTTGTCACTTCACAAATATTACCCTGCGTTTCCTGAAAGCCCAACATTGAGTATAGGGGCCTACTGGTGTAGCGATAATAGTTGGTCGGAGGAAACAATTACCTGGAATAATGCACCTTGGGCATCGGTTTCGAGTCAACCAGTTGATACAATAGTGTCGAGTGATGTCACACCTAGACTTGACATAACCTCAGCTGTGATCCAGGCAATTGATTCACGAAATGTAACAATTGTCATAAAAGCAGAAGAAGAGGGAATAAGATACTTCTATGCCCATGAGGGTGTATATCCCGGAAGCGGTAATGCCCAAATTGCAGTGCGTTACATTCCTGGAGGAGCAACAGAAGGAATTAATACTGGTGCTGAGTATGAAAGCGGCTACATCGATGAAGGATTTTGGTATACTTGGGTTAATTTGGGAACCGTCCAGCTCATATATATAACAGGTGTCAACCCTGACTATGACACCTACTTTCCATCCTTTCATTTCTTAGGACAGCATTTTACAGCTCCTGACGGAAACGAGCTTCTAATCGGTCATTTGTTATTAGTCTATGAACTCTTTGATGATGTAAACCAGAATGGAATCCTCGACGCCGATTACGATCTTGGCTTTGCTGAAACTTCCTATTATCTTGATCTCAACATTTCTACAGGTTTTACACCCACATCTGTTCAGAAAATACTAGTAGACGGTGTTTGGCATTATAATTGGAGCCTACGCCATGAAGATGTTTGGGGATTTCTTAAATTTCCTGAAGGTCCCATTGCTGGAATAGGCGATACTGCAGGCGTAATTTGGCTTGATTATCTTGAATATTCCTATGACTACTTCATTCAGGACAATGTCACCCACCTTAAAACCGATCTTACTCTAGGTCCTGTTATTGACTTTGAAAACTTTACAGTAGGTGTAGCTTATACTGGATTAGGTCTTACAGCACTTCATAGCACTATTCTGCTCGCTAGTTCTGACACGCCACGAGTAGTAATCAATTCAACAGAATATGACTCTCAACGAGACCCTATTTTAGAAATGACGAATGCCACGATTTCAGGGACAGCTGTGGATTATTATGACCTTCTCTTTGATCAAAACTATACGCTCTATACTACGCCACTTAATATGCTGCCTGCCCCATCAGCAGCATGTCCATCATCCAGTGTCCATCCTCATGTTCATTCAGTTCAATACCGTGAGCCCTTCAACGCCTTCCGAGGATTTCTGACCACTTTGCTACCGCAAATCAGTAATCTTACGTTAGCCAGTGACTATAACTTTGAAAATAGCAGTTTAATCTATCGTGTGAATTATCCCCAGTGGGACGGCTATGCCCTTGAACATGATCCACTCTATATAGCGTTTCTAAGTGGAAGACCCATTATTCCGCCCCCTCCACCACCCCCACCGCCACTAACTGCACTATTGTGGAACATCCTTATTACCGCAATTGCTATTTTTGGCGTTATTGTCCTTACACTATCACTATTTGAACTTCGACGAATAAAAACACGAAACAAAGAAGCACAATGAAAGACAACATTCATACGGTTTTAGCTAGATAATGCCGATTGTAGCAGAGGAGCTAGCATGATGAGGGAAGCTCAAATAAAATCGAGCAAAATACCCTTGGAACGAAAGGTACCTGATCGGAATACATTGAAAGTCTATTGGTATTTACTATCACGTTCCCAACAGAAGGCAGGAGTCCGCCAAGTACAACGTGTAATGGGTTTCTCAAGTCCAAATGCTGCAATCTTTCATCTGAAAAGACTCGTGGAAATGAAGCTTATCCTTCAACATCGAAATGGTGAGTACCAAATTTATAAGAAAGAGAGGATTGGCGAAATGAAGGCATTCCTTATTCTTGGACATCACTTTATCCCAATATACGCCATATACGCAATCATAATGACCACCATTATGATTTTCTGTACACTGATTTTATTGCCAGTTTTTTCTTACATTACAGTTTTTGCCGTGCTCCCTGGATTAATGTCAATGTGTATTTTCTGGTATGAAACCTACTTGGTGTGGCGAAAACAACCGAAGTTCATCTCAGAATTTTAGCTGAATAATATAAATGGACCCAATATCTTGCTGATCCTAGTGAATGGCAAGACCGCAATTTCGACAGAATTCTTTATCTCTCTTAAGAGATGCAGTGCAGGTTGGACAGAGTAATAAGATTATTCTTTTCGAGGTGGACTTCTTGTGCGGGTTATCTTTGGAGCAGCAGCTTATGCCTACAAGAAGCGTTGAGAAAAGGAGCTTGTTAGATGCGTATGGTCATCCATCGGATCCGTTTTGTATTTACTAATTGTGCAATTCGTCTTTCAGTGGAGCTCAGTTGTGCATTGCCTGTTTTAATGTCGATGAGGATTATTTCGCGTGGATTATTTCTGCTATAGCCATCAAACACAATATAGTCGACTGGTGAACCGATGAATCGAGCGTCGGCTGGTTGGAAGGGAAAAGCATCGAGCAGAGGAGCCATTTGTTCGCCAATTTTCCCTTTCAGTACAGCGCGACTCCTTGTTAACGCATCTTTCCGTATCCGCTCTTTTTCTTTCTGAACTTGCTCTTGGACGTGAATGTTTATCATACGTTTTTGATAGATATTGTAGAGGATGAGGCCAAGTATGATCAGTAGGAGGGTTCCGATGGTGAGTTCGAGGAGCATGGGTCCACCTCTCTGGTAAAAGGGTATTCCCAGTGGAGTTGAAATACTCCACGAACCAGTATTTGGTGGGGGTTTCAGAGCTAGTCGAGGAGCCGTTTCTCGCCTTTCAGCGCGCGAATATCAGTAACATCTTGGGAGACTTCAAGACAACCGATGTATTTCCCAGTCGGATTATGGACCGCAAAGTAGCGAATGTAAATAAATCGACCCTTTAAATTGATCCAAAATTCTGCGGTGTTTCGTTTCCCAGCATGGAAGTCGTCAAGAATTTGTTGGACTTTGTGGAGGCTTTTGGGGGGATGGCAGGCTTGAACGCTACGTCCGATGACTGCCTTGGTTCTGGCAAAGATGCGGTGCCCTGAATCACTATAGAATTGCACCTTGTCATCTTTATCCACAAAAGTAATGTCAACTGGTAAGGTCGTAAACATGCCATGCAAATCCTCGTGGGATAAAGCTCCTGTATTAAAGGTGAGAATTTGGTCTGAATTTTCTTTGGTTTCTTTTTTCTTTTCAGATTTTTTCATCGGATTCATCTCATCAAGGATCATACTATTATGGGGGCCTTAAAGTGACACCACATTTGTAACAGTATTGAGAAGTGGCATCAATAGCTTTAGCTCCACAATTCCAGCAGAAACTAATCGTTGTACCGCCTTCAGTAGGTGGAGTGGGTTCGACTTGTAGCGGTTGAATATCCGTTTCTATAGGAGGGGGAGTGAGTGAAGGCTGATTGGCTTCAGCTTCCATAATTGTGTCATGAATAGAAGAGGAGATTTTACGTTGTCCTGAACCATGTTGAGGGCACCGGATAGTAAGTAGCTTAAATCCCCCTGAGGTTTTTGTGTCTTCAAGTGTGACCGGGGTCCCGCATTTGAGACACCGGAGGAGATTGGCTTTAATGACTGGCGCATATTGGTGGAGATTTTCAAAGAAGAAGGAGTATTCGCCTTTGCCGGGATGATCTGGGCATTGGAGCTGGAGTTCAACCGTGCCTTCTTTTCGCATTTTCGCTTGGGCATCTGCGAGTTGGCGATGAATTTCCCGTTGGAACTCATCCGGATCGGTTTCTGCGTGTTTACGGTGTTCCTTTTCAAGGGCTTCACTAGCGGTTCGTTCCATAAAGCTGAGCTTTTCTTTTCGAATGACGGCTTTAATAGCTCGCAGATTACTCCCTTTGGGACAAGCCAGTTCTTTCAATAGGGTCCCTTCACTCATCGATATGCACCATCAGTGGCACATATTGGATGGTGTAGCCTAAAAACTACATGCATTATCCTATTGACTAAAAACTTCAGTTATATTTGCGGCGAATTCGAAGAACTGACACACCCGCAACAATGAGTGTTAGAATGACCACTGTAAAACCAATTGCCAATGGGACAGGATTCAAAGGCGCACTTGCGGCAGGTATGATATAGTCTTCAAGGAGATGGAGCGGATCAAATTCTGAACTACGGGCTGTGGCGACTACAACCATATCTTGGTTTGGAATGACAAAGATATGTTGGTTCAGATATCCATGCGCCGCGAAAGCATTGATGTGTGGATGAATCCACCATTGGTACCCATATTCTGTGTAACTATCTACTGTGGCATGACTGGACGAGGAAGCAGCAATCCAAGAAGCCGGGAGAAGCTCAGTACCATCCCAGGTGCCATTATGGAGATAGAGAAATCCAAATTTCGCCATATCGCGTGGCCGCAATTGAAGAGCAGAACCGCCGTTCACATTTCCTTGCGGATCATCGGACCAATAGTAGTCCGTTATCCCAAGGGGCGTGAATAGATTCGTTTCTGCAAACTCAAGGGTGGACATATTAGTCGTTTCATGGACAATCGCTGAAAGGAGGTGAGAACCTCCTGTATTGTAAACCCATCGTGACCCGGGTGAGGAGTCCATGGGTCGATTGATTACGAATTCCACCCAATTGGGACTCGTCGTCATTCGATCCCAATCATTGTTCGGGTTCCCGTAAGGGTAGGTCCATTCATCCCAGGGCAAGCCGGAGGTCATGGTAAGCAAGTGTTCGACCGTGATTGCTTCTTTTCGGCTGTCCAAATTTTGGATAGTCAAGTGCGAAAAGATATCAACGAGTCGATCATCCAAGTCTAGGTATCCTTGGTCGATAGCTATTCCGATAAGTGCTGAAGAGACGCTTTTTGTGCAAGAATAGATATTGCTTGGTTGGTCTATACGCTCAGGCGTTCCCATATAATTCTCATAAACAAGATAGCCATGTCGGATAATCAGTATAGACCGCAACGTAAAACTCCATAGTTGGCTATCGAGATATTGCTCCATTTGCGTTAAATACCCAGGATTAAGACCCTGTGATTCTGGGGTAGCTATTTGCCAATCCTCTGTTGGCCAATAATCAGGCTCAGTCACTTGAGCTGAAATGACCGGATTTCCAGCGAAAGAAAATAATGAGGTGAAGGAAAGGAGGAGAAATGTGACAATGGCTAAGTGAACTCTTTTCATTATAATCCGTCCTTGCTTCCTTCTCGATTTTGCAGGTATAAAGTTAGAGTTTCTATCTGGTTATGAAATGGGTCAAAAAACCTGGAAAAAATGTGGGTTTCTGAAAATCATGGTTCGGAAATAGGAATCAACGAGAACTTTTAGACGTAAACGATTCGCTTCGGTTTAGTGCCAAACAACAGCAAATAGCAACTATTAGCAGTGATTGTACCTTGTTTCAAATCGTTTTCCATTCTGACAATACCTTGCTGGTAGGCTTCTGGCGAAATAAGATGTAAACATGAGAAGGCTTTGTCTTTGTAGGGCTGGATATCGGTAAGTTGGAAGGAATATTCAACTTGAGCTTGACGAATTTTTTGAAAACCGGTGTCTTGCATTCGCCTCCGTAATACGAGGATTGATGGATAGCGTTGGAGATCAACTGTTATAGTATCTGGAAAGTAGAAGGCGAGAGGTCGACGGTTGCGAATGATATCCTCTGAATCGGTTACTGTACATACTTGTCCTGCGGGTTTCAGAACCCGTATTATCTCAGAAAAATAGGGAATAACATCGTCAAGGTGATGGACTACATCGACTGAGAAGACAAAATCGAAGAAATTGTCTTCATATGGAAGTGCTTCCACTTGTCCTTTCCTGAAGTTAATTTGTGGGAACTTTTGAGAGGCTTGTTTGAGCATTTCCTCTGATGGATCGATTCCCCATGCATGGACCTTGGTTGCCTTATGAAGGTTGATAACGTAATTGCCTGTTCCACATCCAATCTCTAAGACTTCTGATGCATGAGTCTCTTTAATAGTTTTTATGAGTATTTTGAGAACCTCTGGATGAACATGGCGATGCTGCTGATAGTCCTTTGCAAGTGCGTTATAGTCAACCATGACCTTTCTATCCGTCAATTCATTTGACTTTGCCTATAAAGAAGGTTAGAATCAATTGAGATTATTCAACTGAAGAGTTTTAATCGCTTTTGTATATCTGCTAAAGTATGGTCGATCTGCACATCCTTGCTGAGGAAGTTGAGTTAGATCCCAACGAAATAGCTGAAGAATCTTCGTTCCGTCGAAGAGCCTTTGGATGCTGTGCAATAGTAATAATCATTATCTTCTTTGTTGCCATGCTAATAGGATAATCAATTTGGTTCATCCATTTACTTCCTTGAAGAGAGAAGGAATTCAAGCATTGTGTATTGATGTGTGAAAAAAGTAGTACGGCTCCCGGGACATCCGAATTGGACCAAGAGGTTGGGGGGGGATTGGAGCTTAGTCCAAAATTTTCCAATGTTTTCCAATGCTTGGGGCCTACTGCTGGTGGACAACGGATTTCGGAAAGACGGAAAGTCGGATGTCCACAGGGAGCCGTTGGAGGAGTCAGCTTGATGTGGATGAAATAGCTCTACGCCGATGGAGGGTATAGGCGCTTACTGCTAGTAGGGGGATTAGGATTACTAGCACACCAATGGTAAGTGCTGCGATTAATTCTGGATTTAGTGGCAAGCCAGCACCAACCACAACTCCAGCTGCGGGGAGGACATAATCTTCGATGAGAATATCATCTTGAAGAGAATTGGTCGATGCGGTAAAGACAACAACCATATTCAGATTAGGAAAGACGTAGATGAGCTGGCCAAGATGGCCACGGGCTGAGTATGCCTCAATAAGGGGGGAAGTCCACCATTGGTAACCGTAACCCATCTGTCCATCAAGGAATGAATGACTCGTAGTAGCTGTTGAAACCCAATCTGCGGGTACGATTTGCTCACCGTCCCAAGTGCCATTATTCAGAAACAAGAAGCCGAATTTTGCTATATCTCGTGGAGTTAATCGGAGACTGGAGCCACCGAAGGCAGTTCCATCTGGATCTTCACCCCAGTCATACTGAGTAATTCCCAAAGGAGCAAAGAGGTGTTCTTCAGCGTAATCTTGGGTATATTGTCCAGTTGTAATATTGACGAGTGTAGAGAGAAGATGAGAGGCACCGGAATTGTAGTTCCATACTTCACCAGGTTCATGAGCCATAGGGCGGTCTAAAACGAACTGTACCCAATCTTCGCTACTGGTCATTTGGTTGTAGGGACTAGCTGCTCCATAGGGATGTTCAGGCCAGTCAAATCCAGCGGTCATGGTAAGAAGGTGCTCAATGGTCATTGCCTGTTTGCGTGAATCCAGATTCGCAATTGTACGATCGCTGAAGTAATCAACGACGTTTTCGTCAAGGCTACTGAGGTATCCTGCTGAGAGTGCAATCCCCACCAAAGTCGAAATGAAGCTCTTGGTGCATGAGAAAATATTGCGGCGATCAGTTTCATCATATGAGCCATAATAACTTTCATGAACGATGTAGCCGTTCTTAACCACCACAGATGCCACCATTGCAAAGCCCCAATTGGCAGTGTCAATGAAGTCATCCATTGCGGAGAGAAGAGATGAGTCCATACCCTGGTTTTCGGGAGTTGAGGTTTGCCAGTCAAGAGTGGGCCAGTAATCGGGAACCCATCTAGATTGTACCTGGGTCCCGTCTATTGGAATGAGTACACAGCAGAGAATCAGAATTGGTAGACAAATGATAGGAGCCAAGCGTTTGAGAGTCATCCGTGTCCTTCCTTGAGAGGACCAGTTAGCAGTTTCTTACAAATTCAGAGGTTTATAGTCGTGGAAACCGGCAAGTTCGAAAAGTGGACTTCAATAAAAGGACACTAACAAGAAAACGAACTGGATGGTTCACTAATCTTCTTATTAGGATAAATGACCTGCGAGCGGCTGTTGAGACCTGCTAGAATCCAGCATTTGCTAGCAATTCTTCGAGGCGTATTTGCCGTAGCCCCTTGAAATGTCGATATGGATAAAAAGCAAGTATTTCCATTGCATCAACCATGCGTCCTCGTTTCAACGATTGATGGATTTTTTCAAAGGTTCCCACATTCTCTACTATAAAGGTGCTGAAAAGAAGGGGATCAGAAGCCGAGGCATATGAATACCATAGTTCAACAGGATACTTCTTTCGTAACCATGCATCAAGGTCTGCGGGGTTTCCTCGATCTTCAGAGTAGGTAATCCGGACTGCATAAGAAATGTTGCCTGCCGCATTCAAGTTCCAAAAACTTCGAAAATGAACAGGTTCACTGGAAGCGCGTTCCTCAGGAGGCAGCCGATCGCGAATAACAAACGCACGTGTGGTCGATTTGTTTCCACCAAGTTGATTAAGAACGCGACGAATTGTTCGAGCTGTTAATCCAGTGTTCTTGGCCAAGTCTACGATGGACATGCGGGCGTCATGACGGAGTTGGTTTAGGACTTTTAGTTGAATAGGAGTAAATGACATCTTGCCACCCTTTTCAGTTAGTAGTGTATGAATTTCCACCTCAGCTACGCCTTCTTGACTTCGGAGGAACCTACCAAGGTCACTTAGCCCTGTGGCTCCAACGTATTCACCAAAAACAACCATATCTCCGTTGGAGAGGTAGGCTGCACGATGAACCATGGGATTGTTACCGATGGTATTCATGAGGACTTCATCGTCTTGGCTTCCATCGGTGTGGATGAATGCCACCATCATTTCAGCATCAATCATACTCAGACTTAACCAGACACTGAAGCTTTTGAGGATGCCAGTGGCTTGGAGTTTAGTTACCCGCTTTTTGATGGCATTCGCACTGATGTCGAATTGACGGGCTAAAGCCTCATATGAAATACGGCAATTGCCATCTAAGGCATAGAAAATGCCTTTATCAATGAGGTCCATTGCAAATACCACGCAGCAGGGAAGCATCGCTAACCGAGTAGGGGAAAGTAGCTTACGAACCAGTGATCCAATATTTCTGTAAGCAATACTCGAAAGTTGCATGTCTTCGTGGGCTTCTACTTTTAAAGTGACTCATAGCTGCATTCGCAGAGGAACTAACAGCTAAGGAGGAAGAAGTAAATTAAAAATTTCATGGCTGGGTGGTTTCTCAAATGTTTTAGAAGCGGTCCAGAGGCAATCGTTTTTTATTACATCCAATATGAACCCCGATTGATGCAACTTGAGTAGATATGATAAGTGCTCAATCATCTTAGACAAGACTTCGCCAAGTAATTCATCTTCTGACTTAGCGGAATCATAGTCTGAATTCATACTTGGGAGCCACACCTCGACTTCGATAGAAGTAATATCCGGGTTTTCTAGAGTCCGAATCAGTAAGATTCGTAGAGAAGAACTTTGATAAAGTGCGGCCACAGATTCCCCGGATTCATTTTCTATAGAGGGAGAATCTAACGGTGTAGCGGTTAGTTCCTGATATTTTTCGAGTAATTCTTCGGCTTTCATTTGAATTCCATGGTTTACCGCAGCTTGGTCTGTTATTTATTCATGGCAACCGCAGGGTTCAGAAAAAACCCACAGAGCTAACTGTGAAGGAGAAATTATTATACACTTGGTTCGGATTTCAATATCCTGTTTCAGAATCCAATTCAGAGGATGGAACGCCCGAATTTTTAAATTGTGAGACAGTGATAGCTGTAGGACCATGTCGGGATGGTAATTTAAACATGCCAGATACTAAAGAGAAATCCTGTCTTTCTGATCTTGGAGGACTAATCCAAGTTTTTGCAGGCATCCTTGTCTTAGGAGCTCAGATTACGATATATCTCACGCTCTTGCCCTTTTTCGCTTCAATTCCCTTGTACCCCCCAGATATTCGACCATTGTACGAATTAATCGCTCAAATGATGATCATAATCATTATTGTAATGGTTATCTGTGGATCTGTGATCATCGTCGGAGGAATCGTTTCTTTCTTTCGAAGCGGAGGTATCGGAGGATTTCTCTCTCTCTTCTTCGGAATAGCAGTGATTGCTGGCGGAATCTGGATGTTATTAGTCGTAGCCTTCTATCCTGGAATTGTGCACTTTGTTGGAGCAATCCTTGCGATTGTAGGAGGCATATTAAGCATCATCCCAGGAATTAGAGGACCCCCGGAACCAAAATCCCGACGAGAAAAAGACAGGGTTTCAAGACTTAAAAAGAAAAAATGAATCATAAAATTCGAACGGACGCCTGTGCTTTTGTATAACGTCCAAATAACATAGAAAAAAAATTACGTGGTGAATTCGCTTTGGAGCTTCAAGCCATCAATCAGCAAATCGCCCATATTTCAAATGTCTTCACGAATATCCTTTTAGACCGGGGTCTTTTGGAGTCCCAACTATTCCCTGTCAATGCGTACATTTCTTTGTCCTGTTATAACACCTATGAAACTCAATTTGAGATTATGAAACAGGTCTGGGACAGAATCACTCCTGAAAAATTAGCCCAGCAAAGCAAAGTCCTACTTTCAGAGGTTCAGGGCCTCTCGATTATGTATCAATGGCTTTACTATGGGCTAGGGAGAATGGGAATGATATTCAACAAGTATGATAATGAGCCAGCCAACGAACCAAGGGAAAAACAAGAACAATGGCGATATCTCCTTGAACACTGGTATCGGCTTGGAACGCATTACTTCAATTCGGGTCAACCGACAATCGAAGCCTCTGATTATACGAATCTTGCCTTTGGTAAAGAAGTGCATTCCTGGTTACAGGACCGACTTGAACCCGTCACTCGTGCGCAAGTAGCTGAGTTACGAAAATCCATCGGAACAGTGGACCTTTATGCGTTTATGGATGAGTGTGAAGCGCGAGCCAAAATCATCGAACACGGTCCTTATCCCCTCACTGAGGAAAAGATCCTAGTTATCACCGAGTACACTCACCTCTACGATGGTAAAGAGAACCTTTGGTTGCCATGGTCAGAAACAGAAACACCCCTTCCATCAGCATCCTTAGGCGTAGCAATGACGCTAAAGAATGTAAAAGCGAAATTCAGTGATACTGGAACTATGACCTTGGATCCTGCTGAATATGGCGACCATGTCGAACAAATGGCAGCGTATACCAAACACGGTGACAAGCTCAAGAACCTTGGATTAGATGAAATAGCCGCATATGCTGAAGCAGCTGATACCGCACAACAAGAACTATTCCTGCGGTTTGCGGACTGGGATAAACAAGAACGGCTCATCGCGGGTGCGAAAGCCTATATGCGGGGATTTGCCCGATACACAAATCAAGTCGATATAACTGACAAAATTAGTTGGGATCTAACGCCGCATTCTATGAAAGAATATGTTCCCTATTTCATGACCCATGATGGTGATAATGCCTTTGCCCGAATGTTCCGACCCCCCGAGGAACGGGCTAAGGACCCAACATTCTATAAACTCCCCGAAAAATAAGCAACATTACGGAGACATAACAAGCATGAAACCTTTTACTGATCAAGATGATTATTTCCACAAACCCACCAAACACAAAGCTTGGCGCGAGAGCTTCTATTTCAACTGGGTTGATTTAGAAACCCAAATAAGCGGATTTACCACGATTGGCATTGTCCCTCATGTACCACGACGGGAGTTTGTGTTCGCACTCTTCATTGAAGGAACGCCGGAATTCTATTTCAATGAATACAAGGCCCCCATTCCTAAGGATTTCAATACCGCCATGAGTGACGGAACACTATCCTATGAGCTAGTCAAACCGCATACCGATTGGCGGATACATTATTCAAGCCCCCGACTATCTGCAGAAATCCACTGGCAAGGACGCTTCCCTCCAGGAGATTTTGGAAAAGGAAGTGGTACAAGTTGGGGTCGACACCTTGAACAATCTGGACAAATAACAGGCCATATAGAGCTTCCAGAGGGGCGAGTTCATCATTTTTTGGGTTTAGGGCAGCGAGATAAAAGTTGGGGTGTTCGCAATTGGCACATTGAGGAGTGGTTTGCGCTACATGCCCAATTTGATGAGTTCATGATTGGCCTTCGTTACGATACCGTGAAAGGAAAAACACATCCAGCAGGAATTATTAACACCAAGAACGAAAATACGCCAATTGTTGATATCAAAGTTGAAACGAAATTCGAAGAGAGCATAATTCGAAAACCTATCAAAGTCATTACCCAAATCACCGATGCAAAGAAGCGAACCTATACCCTCCACTCACATCCCATTCATCCTAATGCGTTTGGTCGTTACGCTCGACAATTTAACGGAGGAGAGACAGAGCTCTTTGAGATCATGGTTACCCATGAATGTGAGGAGCTCAACCTCACGGGAACTGGACTAGCGGAATGGCTTTTCACACATAAGGAATAATACGAGTAGTTTTTTATCTATTCTATTAAAGCTATAATTGCTAATATCTCATCAAGGGAAAATAAGTTCACTAGGAGATCAGTAATTGAGTTTAGATGAATACAGAAAGAAACGAGACTTCACAAAAACTCCAGAACCAGAACCTGAAGCTAGGTTTGGTGAGAATCAAATATATGTTATTCAACGTCATCAAGCAAGGAACCTACATTGGGATCTCAGATTAGAACGTAATGGTGTATTGGCCAGTTGGGCGGTACCAAAAGAACCTCCAAGGGAGAAGGGGATTCGAAGGTTGGCAATCCAAACAGAAGATCATCCTCTGGAGTACGCTTCATTTGAAGGATGTTTGAACTTCTATACAACAGTTATGACTGAGGATGGCCCAAAATATATTGGAAGGATTGTAAATAATAGAGAAGCAACTCGCGTTCTTTCTTATAATTCATCAACTGAAAGGCTTGAATGGAAACCAATCATCAATTGGTTTAGAAATGGTAGAACAACTGATTTTCTTAGAATTCGAATTCCTGGTCAATTCGGTGGTAGACGAATAGTGACTATAACTGAAAACCATGGAATATTCACACCAAATGGAATTAGAAAAGCCAGGGACCTTAAAGAAGGCGATGATATCTATATTCCTGGTTTTGAATGGAGTGAAGAGCAATACCAAATTTTAATGGGAACATTACTTGGGGATGCACATCTAGAACTCAGTGCAGAAACTCGTTTACCTTGTTACCAATTACTTCACTCCGGAAAACAGCGTAAATATCTAAAATTTGTCAGGGACCAATTGAATCCCGGTGCTGTAATTCGAAAAAGAAAAGATTCTGATTCCTATAGATTCAGGTTTACAAATTCATCACTAATAAACATCTATCCCAGATTCTACAAAAATAAAGAAAAAATAGTAACAGAAGAGGTTTTGGAAGAACTAGATGAAAGGGGTCTAGCAATCTGGTATATGGATGATGGTTATCTTTCTGCAGGGAAATTTGTTGAATTATGTACCCATGGGTTTGGAAAGGAAGGAAATGAGATTGTTTCAGAATTTCTAAACAAGAAATGGGAAGTTGAATCAAAAGTCTATTTCGCAAAACCGAGGAAAAAAAGCAATGGTGGATATTTTATTCACATGAGCAAAGTTGGTTCTGCAAGGTTTCTTACTCTTATTAATGATTACATTATTGATGAACTTAGATACAAGACAGTGTATAAGAAGAATCGATTGAGATGGAAATTTAATAGGGGACGGGATACAATAATTCCTGCTCACATTCTTTCAATTGAAAAAGCCACAAAGACTCAAATTACTCACAAAACTCGTTTTGATATTCAGGTTAAGGATAACAGCAATTACTTTGCTGGACCAATTCTAGTTTCGAATTCAATTCCTGAAGGTGAATATGGGGCGGGGATCGTTGAGTTGTGGGATACGGGGAAGTATGAGACGGAAAAATGGGAGAAGGATGAAATCATTGTGATAATTCAGGGCAAGCGTTTGCAGGGCCGCTATTGTCTGATACGGTTCAAGAAGGTCAAGGATGGCTGGTTATTCTTTCGCTGTGGTGAATGATTTTTGTCGGAGGATTGTCGTGGTAGAGGCAATCTTTTAGGGCTGGAAATCGACTTCTTAGCTAGTAGTCGTTCTTAGCTTTTGATTGGAGAGAAGCCTTCAGGTGAAGCTGGTCAGCTACGCGACAGATGCCGGACCGCGAGTGGGATGTTTGGATAATGGAGAAGTGGTGCCAACTCCTGGGATTCCCACCATGCTCGATTATCTAAGGGATCATAGCCTTGAATCCACGATTGAAGCGGCATTGAAAGGACGAATCGATGCTCAACCAGTTGAAGAGGTGAAGTTGCTTGCCCCACTTCCACGCCCTACCAAAATCATTGCGATTGGACTCAACTATAAAGATCATATAAAAGAGACCGGACGTAAGATACCAGAAGCACCTGTACTATTTTCAAAACCACCCACTGCAACAATTGGACATGAAGCGACAATTATTCTACCGAATGAGGCAAAACAGGTAGATTATGAAGTTGAACTCGGTGTCATCATTGGTAGGGGAGGACGGAATATTCCAGTGGAGACCGCCTTAGAACATGTAGGTGGATACACCGTTTTCAATGACATTTCAGCCCGTGATTTTCAATATCATGGTGGACAGTGGTTTCGAGGTAAGAGCTTTGATACCTTTGCCCCGATGGGACCAGTGCTGACTCTTCCGGACCAGCTTCCCGAGCCCCAAAACCTCCAACTACAACTTCGTCTGAACGGGAAAACTCGTCAGAAGAGTTCAACGGCGAATATGGTATTTACCGTTGCAGAATTGATTTCTGATATTTCCAAAGTCTTGACATTAGAATCCGGGGATGTTATCGCCACAGGTACCCCATCAGGCGTTGGTTTTGTCGCTAAACCGAAACCTGTGTTCTTACAGGCGGGTGATGTGGTTGAGGCAGAAATTGAAGGCATCGGAATCTTGCGAAACCCAGTGGCCAAAGAATAGACCATCTTGACTGTATCAATTCCCCTAAAAAAAAGGGCGTAGCACAGATTGGCATTTGTCCTATTTTGGTTATAACCAGGGAAAGATTAGGTCAAGGAGAGCAAGGTAGAAGTTGCCTCCAAGTGGTCGAATGAAGAAGGGATAGAAATGAAAATAGGGTCGAAGAATCCATGCTAGCTGTGTGCCAACGAAGATGAGGACAGCTACGCCGATAAGTATGGGAAGAGCTGAGGCACGGAACCCTTTATCAGGGGTCCGCATAATACGGGTACCACAGGATGAGCAAAAGGCAGATCCTTCTTTAACCTCTTTTTTACAGTGTGGGCATTGTCCGGATTCGGTGATTGTTGGTCCGGGTTCTTCTTCTAATCGATACATTGTGAAATAGCCTTGGAGGAAGTAGATGATGGCCCCAAGACCACCCAGAGCAAAGATTGCAACATTAAGAATCACTACAAATGTGTAATCAGCTGTCGTCAGCAGAAAGAACACAGAGACAGGGAGAAAAGCCATTAAAATGGTGGCCATGATGCTAAAACCTGCAAGAAGAATAAGGAGCATTTGACGAAACGAGAGGGCACCTCCAAGGAGACTATCCAATACGTAGAAAGTAGGAAGACAGATGTATAATGTGAGAAATATAAGGAGCGGGATTTTCAAAGCAGTATAGAAGATTTGAAGCCCACCGGAATATAGCCCCATTGACGCACCGTAGATAAAGGCAAAGAGAAAGATGGCAATCTGGAAGTCGATGAAATAACTTTTCGTGCTACGGTTGTCGTGAATATTAGCAAATAGCTGTCTTCGATTTTTTAGAACGGTTTCCATAGTACCGAGAAATCGAAGGTTGCTCATAACACATAGTGGAATGTGATAGAATATAAAAGTTTACTTTTTTTACGTAATAACTAGTTAAAACGTAATACTTTGACTTAATTGCCTAAGCAGCACCCCCATCATCACCGTCCGCAAAATCGAGTAGCCGTTTCTGCTTTTTAACAGGATGATCCTTGTTGGATTCGAATGATGTCTGCGAAAAAGCCTCGGATTCAGTGTCGGAAAGATAAGAATCAAGGGCTCGTGATTGTTGACCGGGAAATTGGATTCCTAGTGGCACTAAGATCTGCTCAAATGCCATCTCAAGCTTGCGCACATAATCAGGAATGTCAATTTCTTCTTTCGTGGCCATTTGAGTCGGTTTCACAGTAAAAGTGCGTGCGCCATAACGAAAAGGATGGACCTTGACAAACCCAACCTCTTCACGTTTTTTAACCTTAATTCCTTTATCAGTGAGTTGTTGCAAAGCCTGATAGGGTTGAGCTAAAGCTTTTCCTTTGCCACGATCTTTGTCTGTCTTCCAGACCTTCACCCGATACTCCAGTTCTTTGACTGTGAAGTCTCGTCGACGAAGACGCGTGATTTCACGCTGCAAGACCTCCACAACCCGAGGAGTAACCTTGGCAAGCTTTTTAGGAGTGTCGACCCTGGCAAGCGGTTTAACCGATTCGAGAAAGATTTCCCTAAAACGCGAGGGCGTGCTTGATTTCCCCAATGTTATCCCTTTAATGTCCGGCGCCCCATCCGGGAACATGCCAAAATAGGCCTTCTTTGCGGAACTAAAGACACAAAGCGAGTAGACAACATCAACAGCGAGTTTTAATCTTAATTCATCTCGAACGATATTGATCAACCAAGTAATTTGCGATTCTGTGGGATTGTCTAAGAAAATGGAATCAGTATCACCGTATACGGGGTGCATACCATGCTCGATGGCTAAATCCCATGTTGTGCGAAGAGCCCAGCGCCCATATGCCATCATCGATTCTGCAAGGGGAGGGCTAGCAAGCCCTTGGATTCGAATGGTAACTCCACCACTACTTACTAACAGGAATTTAAGGAGATCAGATATGGTTTTTGCCTGATTTCGTTGGTCTTTAGATAGATTTTGTTGGCGGCTCCGTGGTTTGAACCAATAAACCCGTAAATCCTTTAATGCGCCGATAAGAGCGCTGAAAATACCACGTCGTTGGTTACATACATAATGAGGTTCATCCGGGACTTTGAATGTGCAGCATTCGGCATGATCGCAATCCATAGTCTCATATGATAGGTTATAGGTGTCGATGAGACTGGGGTAAAGTGATTCAAAGTCGAGGGCAACCATGTTATAATAGACACCGGGTTTGGGGGCAATAGTCAGCGCCCCTTCGACGCGGTGTGGTGTATGTCCCTTGGTCAAATCATCAGGATTGGGAATGAGAATACCGAGTTTGCGATAGGTGGTATTGAGCATGGAGCGGATCCACTCAGAAACACTGCGACTGGTTAGTGACCGGCGAAAGGGTATGTTGGCGATGCGGGAAAGCATGATAGCCCAAAGCATCTGGGATTCGTCGTAGGTTTTGTTTAAACTTAGTAAGGCCTGAGGAATATCGGGAACCGGTTGAACGGTGTAACGAAAGAATTCCTTCAAAAAGCCATATTTTATCGGATCTTGTTCAGCAGTCTCTGTAAAGATGGAATCGAACTCCTTGAGTTGCTCGCGATGAAGGCTTAGATTTAGTTTGTAACCAGTTTTTGTTTTTTCATGTGGACAGCCAAACCGTTGATCATGGTCATACACATAACTTAGTCCCGGGTCAATCTTTCGTTCCCATTCACGTTCTACCGTAGCCTTGGCATCTAATGGTAACCATGCCACAGTGATGAACTCGTCTTTCATCAAATCTTTTCGTTGGACTGATTCGCCCAAGCCAGCTGGTTGGCCATAAAAATAGGGTTGAAAATCAGCTTTGATGGTTGTTAGCTTCTGACCGCGTTCTTCCAAGAAAGTTAGTAAGACGCCTTGATCGGTTTCGGAATAGACCGCATCTAATAACCAGAAGCGATTCTCCGACATACCTCTAACACCCTTACATCCTTGAATGGGGAAGTTATGGGGCTTTAACTTTCCGATAGAAGCTAAAGATAGATGGGAAGAATTGCAGCCATTAACCAGGCGAAGAGGAAGGCATTGAAGAAGACAGCGATGTAGAAGCGATTACTGAGCCGATAAGACCAGGCAAGAAACGTGGTGGATATGGCATACATGGGTATGAAAATCCAGAGAAAAAGGAGATAAAAACCGATAAACCCGGAGATGAAAGGCCCTCCAATGGCTAGACTTACCACTGTTTGGATGAGGAGAATAATCGCCATGATGATAATTTTGATGAAAATGGCTTTGCTGGTCCACCAGGTTTGAGTTTTCCACCAGCTTTCTTTGGGTTTGGTACGAAGGTACCCAAATGTCCAGAGTCCATCAATTAAGAAGATTGGCAGGAATAGGAGGAAGTATAAAGGCACGAAGAGGGCACGGAGAGGTGAGAGGGCTTTCATGAAAGGCATAAAGACTCGGAAGTCTAATGCAAGGAGTAAATCCACGGGAAGAACCCAAAGGTACAGCCAAATAATGCCAATAAACCCTAAAAGAAATCCAAGGAGAATAATTTTCAGTAGATTTCTGTAACTTCCGGTTCCTGTTCCGTTAAATCCACCGAAGTCATTCCAAGTTGATGTCGCCTCTTTCTGGTTCAAGCGGTATTTGATTCCAATGAGTAGAAGAAAAGCCACCAAACTACCAAGAAAGAGCCCTAAGATGACAGTTAGTCCCAAACTTTGGGGATAGGAAAGAGGAAGATCAAAGATTAGCAGGGCAAGCAAACTTCCCAGCCCAACTATTCCGTAAACTAGGCCCATGCCGAGGAATACGGGAGTTTTCGCGTAGTATTGGGAGTTAGGAGTTTGTCGAATTGAACGAAAAACACTAAACCCGATTATAATTGTAAATAGGGCAAATACAGAGAGGAGGGCGCCCAGACATGCTAGGAAGCCACCAACCAACCAGAGAGGGTAGAGGAGGTTTTGGCTTGGAATCCAGTAGGCATCGGGTGCGCCTTTGAGGCTATTCATAAGCCAGTCCGTGGTTGCGCTGATACAGGTGGAATCGACGGTCTCAAAGAGATGATTTGTGGGAGGGAGAATAATCATGCGGCCAGTTCCAGTTGCGTAATCACCATAGAGAATGCCTGGAATTACTGGGCTTGTTGTGTTGAAAGGGTCTGTAAGGTCATTGAGAAGCCTTGGCACATCAAAGAGCTCATCGTACAATCCCACAATAAAGAGTAGATTATGAGGATGCGAAGCGTTCGCCCAGCTCGTTGGGTTACCACTCCCTCCGCCTACAAGGACAAGACTGTCTAATTGTATGGAGGTTTCGTTGATGGTCTGAATAGCGATACCCGCCCCCATACTATGACTGACCATTGCGAGATTACTCACATAAGGCAGACTGTCTAAGTATTCAAGGGCCGCAAGACCCCCGCGATCACTGTTCGGAGCAACACTGGGACCCGAATTGCCATGTCCCACGGCATCAATGGTTAGTACGACAAATCCGCGGCGTGCGAGTTCAATTCCAAAAGCCATGACCCATTCTTTGGATTGAATGACCCCATGAATCACGACCACGCCAGGAAGAGGCGTAGCAGATGTAGCAGCATTAGGTCTTTGGAGAATACCTGAAATTGGGACATCCTCCGAGGTCGTGAGAGTGATTTCGCTGGCTTGAACAGTACCAAAGTTGTTTTGGGCATTCCAAGCTAATGAGATTCCACTAATCATCATGATGATACTGATAATGAATACAATGTAACGAGGACGAATACGGGTCATGGGTCTCACATCTAATTCAGTGAAGCTTCATTCTTTAGATTCGTTTCTTATTATTTGTGGAATAGTTAAAAAATGGCATAGAAAAAGTCTCACACAAATAAAATTACAATTTCGCTATTCTTGCTAACTCAATTTAATAAAGAGCCTATCCAAAAAAACTAATTAGCCAGAAGAATTTGCTTTTTTCTATTGCTTAATATTACGTAAATCAGGGGCTTTTATATCAGTGATGTCCGTTCTTACACTAGCCTACCTGAAATAAGGAGCGTTCAAACATGCAACCGCTAGAGCAGCTTGCCAAGGAACACCGTCTAATTGCTAAGGCTGTAACAGTGACGAAAGCAGTCCGTGAGGAAATCTCAGCTGGTGTTCCAATTAGACCTCGACGGTATTGGTGGTTGGTTGATTTTTGGAGTACCTATGCGGATCTTGTACACCATGGAAAAGAAGAACAGTGGCTTTTCCCTGTCATCTTAGAACATAGTGAATCATCGGAATTTGGAGATACTATCGATAAACTTGTTGAAGAACACATGTATCTCCTTGCATACATTGCTGAGCTTCGCCGATTCGCTCGTCCGATGTTTACTGGTCGTCCAGCAGCCCGTGAAAGGGTCATCAGTTGTCTTGATAAATACGTTGAACTGATTCAGCCGCATATCAAATTCGAAGATGAAGAACTATTCCCCGCTGTAAATCAAATGCTATCGAAATCAGAATTAGATAAATTAGCCAAAGAGTTTAAGGCAATGGACACCCGAACGGGAACAAAAGTCCAGTCTTATTATCAAGCTCTGGTTGACAAACTCATGAAGTGAAAAAAACATGACCCAGGAACGTTTAATTGAATTACTCGAAACCCAACTAGCATTAGAAAAGGAAGCCGCACGAGCCTTGCGGAAAGAAATGAAAGACATCGATCACTTAGGCATCAAAGTATTATTCGAAATCTGCGCTGCAGATTCCACGAAACACGCCACCATGGTTCAAATGCTACTTGATGCTCTGAAGAAAGAAAAACCCGTACCAAGCGATTCTGATGAAAAAACCTATATGAGTACCTGGAAGCAACGAAACCAAGGGCTTGAAGCCATCAAACAACACATTAACCGCGAAGAAAAAATGATTGAACTTATCAAAGACGAAATTCTTGCTACCGACGATAAGGTCCTCAAAGCCATCCTGAAACACATCGTTAAAGATGAAGAACGGCATCACAAGATACTCAAAGAAGAGATTTGGGAATTCTAGCAGTCGAGTATGCGAAGAGGAGAAGTCTTTTTTATAAGAGAAACCCACTTCGAAGTCATTAAATTACTGGGTGTGAACATCATGTCTGAAGGTCCCCATAAGGAATTACTTGACTTTGTTGAACGTGCAATCAAAATTGAAGAACAAGCTATTGTGCTTTACGAGGATACTGCCAAGATCATCGATAATGCAGCGGTGAAACTCATTATCGAAGAGCTTGGGATGGACTCAAATAAGCACGCAAAAATGTATCAAACCATTGAACGGGTACTCAAGAAACAACCATATTCATTCAAAGATTTTCATGAAGAGAAATGGACTGATAAGTTGGTAGCAAAGCGTGACCTCTCGAAACACATCAAGATTGAAGAGCGCATGATTGAACTTCTCGAAGAACATCTCAAAATTGTTAAGCAACCGACAATTAAGGCAATTCTTGAACATGTGCTCGAAGATGAACACCGCCATCATAAAATACTCATGCAAGTTATCAAAGGACTCTAATTTGATAGCCAATTTGCCTGTTACCGACTAGGACCAAATTTCCCTTGCTTAACTATTCATTTATGTATGAGAACAGTCTGAGCAGGTTTCATGGAAATACACGTTCACTCCTGGGATGAAGTAAGTGAAGAAACACTTACCCAATTTTCATTCCAAGCTAGACAACAAGATAACCTGATTACCGAACCACCCACAATCGATACCTTACGAAATGCTATTGCGTGGTGGAAAAACCGCGATCACAGTGTTCCAATTGTTGCTTATGCGGATGGTCAAATAATTGGCTGGCTAGTCTTCTTTTCTATTGCACCAACAACCGCCACCATTGGAAGGTGGCACCCGATAGCTCAACCTGGAAGTACTCAGAAAGAAATCAGCATTCATCTACTCAAGACAGCAATCACTTATTCAAAGGAAAAAAAATTCGAACGCTTTGAAGCAGAATTAACCGGAATCACGTCTGAGAACGAAGTAGTGTTTGAATTATACAAAGAATGGTATGAATCCCAAGGAATGCATATTGCAACAGAGGAACTCCGATTGGAACGTGACCTGACAAAACCATCCCTTGTTGAGCCTGTTTTTCCTTCGGGATTTCACCTCCGTCCATTGGGTCAGTGCACTAATGCAGAACTCGAAGCACCCTTTTTTGAAATGTTTGATCAAAGTATGGATCGTTTTTGGCTTACTCTAACCATGAAACAACGGAAGGAAGCCTTTCAGTATTGGTTTGACCGTAACCGACCTTTTGTGGAAGAAGCGACGACTGTCCTCATGAAAGGAGAAGAGATGGTAGGAATCACAGTTGTTCGTCCTATTCAGGAAAGTGGTATGTTGGGACCAATAGCAGTAAGTCCGCGGTATCGTCGACAAGGGCTTGGTCAGGCTCTAATGGCGTATAGTATTCAAGGTGCCTTGAAGAGCGGTGTCACGAAAATACAATTGGAATTTGATATCACAAATGAACCTGCACTTAAGCTCTATAATGAGTTAGGATTTATGCCGGTCCATCGCCTAGTGCTTTTTATCCTCTCGTTATAGTGCATTGATTGCGGAGTAATTTACTAAAATTCCGTTTAAACTCTAATTTACGGAAGAACAGTTAATTTTAAATGGGATAACTACACAATAAGAAAACGGAGCCACCGACTTTGCCTCTACCGTCGACTTGGTCGCCAATCCGTTTCATTCCTTCCAATCGTCCTATTTTAGGTGCAGAAGAGATTGCAGCGGTGACAGAAGTACTGGAATCCGGAATGCTCACCCACAAGTCGGGAGCAGGTTCCTTCACACTTCGCTTCGAAGAGGCCTTTGCGAAGTTTGTCGGAGCCAAACACGCCATTGCTGTCAATTCTGGAACCGCTGCTCTTCACGCTGCATTATTGGCTTTTGACGTGAAAACAGGCGACGAAGTCATTGCCCCTCCGTTTAGCTTTATCGCGACGACAAATATGGTGTTATTGAATGGAGCTAAAGTCGTATTCGCTGATATCTCACCAGACACCTACACCCTGGATCCAGAAAAGGTGAAAGCCGCGATTACCCCACGTACGAAAGCCATTATGCCTGTGCATTTGTATGGACACCCTGCAGATATGGATCCTCTTAAGGAAATGGCGGAAGATCACGATATTGCTATAATCGAAGATGCTTGTCAGGCGCATGGATCCAAGTATCGCGGTCGAGCTGTTGGTACCCTTGGAGATGTGGGATGTTTTAGTCTGTATCCTAGCAAAGTCATCACAACTGGTGAAGGTGGGATACTGACCACAAATGATGATTCGCTTGCGGAGCGTTTACGACAAATCCGAACCCATGGAGAAATTCGACCTTACGAGTATCTACAACTGGGCCATAATTATCGTATGCCAGAACTCCAATCCGCCATTGGACTAGCCCAGATGAAACGGCTTCCCGAGTTCCTAAAACAGCGTAGAGCAAATGCTACTTATTTAACAAAACATCTTGAAGATCTTGAAGGCATCAGGTTACCCACAGAGGCACCATGGGCAACCCATAACTGGTATCTTTACACCATCCGAATACCTGCCCCTCGAAACCGAGATAACATCCAAAAAATTTTATTTGATTCGAAGATTGGGGCTGCAATCTATTATGAGGTACCCCTTCATCTTACTCCCATTTATCGTCGACTCTTTCAGTACAAGGAAGGGTTGATGCCTGTCTCTGAAAGAGCCGCTAAGGAAGTGTTATCCCTTCCTGTTCACCCCGCTCTCACCGAGGAAGAGCGCGAATGGACCATGCAGCAGAGCCGTCAAGCCCTCGCGCAGCCGGATTAATCCGTGGATAGCCAGGCACGGAAAGTCTGGTTGCGTAGGGCTTCGGTACACTAGCCAAATTCCACCATCAACAATGATTAGCAGTTCTGGAACTTTCTACACGATTACTGAAACGTCAACGACCAACTCCATCTACTCTCAGTGAAGAACTCAACGAGATAGAAGCCAAAGAAAACGAAGCATAAGACCTCAGTTCATAAATATTGCATCCTCAGTCTCTTTTTTTGCACTTTTCAGTCGTGCAACGGTTATTTTTTGCGCTAGCCGGTTTAGATGTTTATTTAAATGATGGTTCTTATATTTTGCGATAGAATTCGTAATCTTTGAGAAAGATGTCGCATTTTTTGCGAGTGTTTTCAATAGTTATGCGATTCGTTTATTGCTAGGTTCAACCAACCTAGCTCAACAGAATGGAAGGAAAAACAAAATGGGAAAAATGACAAAAGCGACTATAATCACGTCTCTTGCCTTAGTAGGCCTTTTTCTCTCGTTAGCGTACTTATCACCTACTATGACCGCCCGGGCTAATTGGACATACCCTTCAGGATTTGACCCGCATGGCGGCTATATTGACCGATGGACCTGGGTTGTTTATCCATCAGAGGATTACGCCCAAGCTATCCTCGCTTTACAAAGTGGCATCGTCGATGCCTACGATGAACGTGTTTACTCAACCTCAGTTCCAGATCTTGAAGCCACACCTGGTGTCTCAGTGACTTCAGAACTTGGAATCATTTACCGGCAATTTACTCTTAATTGCCAAAGATTCCCCACGAACGTAACCGGCTATCGTGTTGCGATGGCGTATGCGTTAGACAAGTTTGCCGTTTGTGAATCATCCACCGGCGGATATGCTCAACCTATGGATGGAGCTATTCCAATTCCAATAACTCGGTGGACCTATGAGGACCAAATCACGTCCCACTTCTATAGCCAAGATATTGCCAGTGCTAATGCATCACTTGATGCAGCCTTATTCCGCGATTTGGATGGAGATGGCTGGCGTGAATTCGACACCAACAACAACAGTGTTTGGGATGCAGGCGTTGATATCGATGACGGTGGCGCAACTTATAACCCTGCAAATCCTGGCTGTCATATTGAGTTAATGGCATCCGCAGGCTATGACCCAGCAATTCAAGCAGTACTACACATGGTTTCAGGCATGGCTCTTTGCGGTCTACGAGGTTCAATGATTGAAGTAAACTTTGATGCCTTAATCGATGCTTTAGAAAGTGGTGAATTCAATCTTGGTTGCTTCAGTTGGAACATTGATCCACCAGGAGAACCAGATCTACTCTATGACTATTTCCAGAGTGAATCTGGAACGAACCTTTTCTTCTACCGATATAACAACTCGGAATATGATTATAATGTCGAAGCAATGATGAATGCCTCCACATATTTGGAGGCACGAGAGTGGGCTTGGAATTGTTCAGAGATTCTGCTCCGTGATATGCCTATGGTTACATGTTACAACGATGTCTATATTAACGGTTATCGTACTGATCGATGGACGGGTTATGTCAATGTGCGTGGCCTCAACCGAATGGGTAACAACCCCTGGACTCATGTGAGTATACGTTTGAACGAAGCTGCAGGTGGCCCATTTGGCTGCTACCCAACAGAATATCTTAGCGTGCTCTCAGAAGGAATGGATACCACTAATATACTTATGAGCGATTCAGGATATACTGATCAAGTCTGTGACATGATATACGATAGCCTTTGGGAGATTGACCCGGATACCTGGGACAAATCACCATTGATTGCTTGGAATTGGACCATTGAAGAAACCACTGCTTCGGGTGATATCCTAGACGGACAAAAGTTCACCTTTTACCTCTATGAGAACATCACTTGGCATGATGGTACACCACTCACCTCAGAAGACGTAGCGTACAGCTTTGAAACAATTTGGCAATATAGTCCATATGAGGAAGGCGAATATGTTGAGAACATATATCGTATAGAAACACCAGATGACTATATGGTTGAGATTTACACCAATGTAAAGGGCTATTTCGAGTTCTCCCGTGCGACTAATAATTACATCCTGCCTAAGCACATCTGGGAGCCCCACTTCAACTTCACTAATTGGGTACCCAGCACTGTCGAAGAGATGACCGGATCTGGTCCTTACAAGTGGAATTCTCGGATTCCAGGTCAGTATATAGTACTTGATCGCAACGAAAACTGGCATTTCGGGATTACACATCCTGATCGAACCCCATGTGGACTAGGTGGTAATCTAATCCTCTATGTTGGAATTGGCATCGCAGTGGTGGTAATCATAATCATTGCCGGTGTCTACTTCTTCCGCAGCAGAGGCAAATAGCTAATAAAGAAAGGTAGGGTGAGAACCCTACCACTCCTCTTTTTTTGAAAAAAGGTGAACCAAAAATGGATGAATCTTCTTTGTTGCATGGTTTGGTTCATTAGTTATGGTCTTTTGCCATATCAGCATTTGCTATCCGACTTCCACCTCTAATGCCAACAATGAGACGAGGTCACTTCAGGGTCCACTTCATAAAAACATTTTCAGCGTCTTTAAAAATTCGGTTTCCCATATAATAGCATCAATTGATGAAGTCACCCTATTTTTGGTAAAGTATCATTTAATCTAGGCCTTCCCAACAAGTGCCATAATGACACGTTTTAGAGTAGCATCATTGATAATCAATAAGCTCTTGGAGTTTTTCTGCAATTTCTGCAGTGAGAGGATGATTGGGTTCTTTCTCTAGGAGGTGTTGAGCTTGTTCAAGACTATTAATGGCATCGAGTATAAATCCGGTTTCGCGTTGATGGATAGTTGCATTTTTAAAAAGTAGCTCAATTGCCATGGAAATCTCCCCAAGAGTGATGGACAAATCTATGGCCTTTTCAACGGCTTGAGTAATCGACAACCAGACTTCTTGATTTTTTTCACGAACGGCAAAAAAGGAGTTGGCGGCAGCCAAAAAGGAGTCACGAGCTTCTTGTTGACGTCTCGCTTTCATTTCGAGACTCGCTAATCGCGAGTAACTGTATCCTGCTTGTAGTGGTGCCTGTGCAGCAGTAAAGCCAGTGGCCGCATGCCCCCAGAGTTGTTCGAGTTGCGCGTATTTTTCTGCACTTTCAAGTTGAGTAGCAGCTTTTTCAAATTCCAAGAAGGCTTGTTGTCGTTGCCCTTGTTGGATTAATTCTTCTGCAGTTTCCAAGTGTTCCTCAATCGATCGGCGAAGTTGTTCTTCATCGTTCATGATGAGCCCCCATCATTAGTTCATGTTAGGATAGAATCTATACAAATAGATGATGAAAGGCACAACCATCAAATAAAAGAAGAGGGGAGGGTTATTTAGGTGTGAGAAAATCTGGGAAAATCTGTTAATATATAATACGAATCTAAAAAAGCCAGCACGGATCCGACCTAAACCGCATAACACAAGCCTGAAAAATCACTAAGCGCTTCCAAATGTTCACTTTTCCACGGGAGCCGCCCAGCCTTAAAAGAGGCCACCATCCAAACCCCGAAGTAATGCTCCATCCCCCAAAAGGCGCAGTTGAAGGTGTGCTGAATGCTTATCCTCCGCGGCTACAAAACCGAACTCCAGCTCAACAACCGCCAGCGTACGCGATGTCGCCAACACGCCGGTTGTGCTCGCTTCGCCTACAACTGGGGACTGCACCGCAAACTCGAAGAATACCACCGCACCGGGCGGTCACTGTGTGCCATGGAGTTACACCGGGAACTCAACCAGCTCAAACAGAGGGACTTTCCATGGATGTACGAGGTGTCCAAGTGTGCGCCCCAAGAGGCCCTGCGACACCTGGACCGGGCCTTCACCCACTTCTTTCGCCGACAGAAGAAAGGAAAACCTGGGGGGTTCCCCCAGTTCAAATCCCGGAAACAGGGAAGCGGGTCCTTCCGGTTAACGGGGGCTATCCATGTCTTCGTAGATAGCATCCAACTCCCCCGATTAGGCTGCCTCCGGCTGAAGGAACACGACTACCTGCCCGCCGAATCGGATCGCGTCCATATTCTTTCGGCCACGGTGTCAGAACAGGCAGGTCGCTGGTACGTCGCCCTTCAAGTCCACGAAGAAATCACAGTTCCCAACAATGAGGGCCCGGTAGTTGGCGTGGATGTAGGCCTCCATCGATTGGCCACGATGTCAGATGGCACCACAGTTGCCAATCCCCAGACCTCACAACGCTATGAGCGGAAACTCCAACGCGTGCAACGAAGCCTTTCTCGGAAGCGGCGGAAAAGTCGGAATTGGGCGAAGACTCGACGTCGACTCCAGAAGCTACATAAGCGCCTGGCTAATATCCGTCGAGACGTCCTGCACAAGACGACAACGTGGCTGGCGAAAACCAAGTCAGTCATCGTCTTAGAAGACCTCCATGTAGCGGGCATGCGGAAGCACCCCTACCTCGCCCAAGCCGTATCGGATGCGAGTTGGGGTGAGTTTCGACGCCAACTCGAATACAAGACGTTGTGGTATGGGTCTGAGCTGGTGGTAGCTCCCCGGTTTTTCCCCTCCTCCAAGACTTGTTCGGGCTGTGGCCACCTCAAGGAGGCGTTAGCGTTGTCAGAGCGCGTCTTTCGCTGTGAGCGCTGCGGGTTGACGGTGGATCGGGACGTGAATGCCAGTTATAATTTGGTGCTGGTCGCCGCGAGTTCCGCGGAGACCCGAAACGCCTGGCCTGAGGCGGGAGGTGACAGGTCCCATTTGGGATCGGTGCCCGTCGATGAGGCAGGAACCGAACAGAAAATCACATAAGATTTTTGTAGGTTTCGGAGAACGGTTGCATAAGAGAACAAATGATGCGTGGGAGCGAAGAACTGTGACGCGAATCTGGTTTGATCCTTTAACACCCAAACAAGCACTTTTTTGTAATGAAATCGGTGAACGATTTGAAGCTGCAAAATTTGAAGTAGTCTATACCTCGCGTGAATATTCCCAAGTCACAGAAAAACTGGATCTTTTAGGGATAAAGGCTCAGATTATAGGAAAGCATGGCGGTGCAGATCGTTATGAAAAACTCCGAGCCAGTGGTGAACGCGTCGTTGCGTTGGCAAAATATATCAATTCAGTCAAGCCCGATTTAGCATTCAGCTTCGCATCTCCCGAAGGTGCACGAGTAGCTTATGGATTAGGCATTCCTTTCTTCACAGCCAATGATTCCCCCCATTCTCGATTCGTTGCCCAACTCACCATTCCCTACGCAATTAAACTCTTCACTCCTTGGATAATGGAAGAGGCTTGGGTCAAATCGAATTTTTCTCAACAGAAGATCATTCCTTATCACGGTCTCGACCCTGTAGCCTGGTTACAAGATTTCATTCCAAACCCCAAGGCTCTATCTGATTTTGGATTAGATGTTAACTCAAAGTTTGTGGTCGTTCGTTTAGAAGAAGTTCAGGCATCCTACTTGGAGGGACGGATAAACGAATTAAGTCTAGTTACAATTCCAGTAATCAAAGCAATCCAAGAACAATATCCTGAACTTCACGTGGTTGTTTTGTGCCGATACTCAGAGCAACGACAAGCAATGCTAAACCTTTTTGGAGACAGCATAATTCTTCCAGAGGGAATTGTCGATGCTACAAGCCTTATCGCGTCAGCTCAATTAGTAGTCGGCGCAGGAGGTACAATGAATCAGGAAGCCAGCCTACTTGGTGTCCCTGTTATTTCTTGTTTTCCTGGAGATCATTTAATCACGGACCAATTCCTTGCGAAGAAACAACTATTATACCGGCTAACCAATCCCGACGCCACAGCCAAGAAAGCTATCGAGATTCTCCATAATCTCACCAAATACGAAGCAGAACACCGTAAACGAGCACAAAAACTAATGAAACAGATGGAAAACCCTGTAGATGTTATCTATTCGCATATAATGACCTATTTCAAAGAGGAATTGAAAAAGAAATAAACACAATCAGAAATTGATGGAATTTAAAAGTCACATTCTAAAACGCCTTATGAGGATTCTGTGTACAAATGACACGCCATGGAGTAAGTGCCACAATTATTCTTTTCATATTAGCCAGTGGATTGAATATACACGCCCTCCAAATATCTCCGACGACGGCGTATACACCCACCAGTAACGAACAGACAAGTTATGACTACGGATTCATAGGCCAACTCCATAATCAGACCGCGGCAGATATTGCTTACTGGACAACTCTATCATTAGCAGAAAGCAACTATACAATGAACTGGCATCAAGTTACGAATTTGTCAATCCGTGTCTCACATCTAATCCCAAGTGGCCCGAATATCCAAGCGTTTTACAACTTCTCAGTCACCATCTTCAGCAACATCGTCGTGATATCAAACAGTACATGGGAAACGACAATTACATTAAATGGATCGGTTCCAGCCCCAGCCCCCCCAGGCGT
>JABXGS010000191.1 GCA_016550425.1 archaeon | reverse complement strand
TCATTTGGATCGGAAACCCCTTCAACTGGTTTTGCATCCAGTACACCTAGAAAATTGCGATCTGGGATTTTTAGCTGAATTTTTTCAGATCCGTATAATAAATTTACATCTGCCATCATGGTCACATCAAAGGGTCTTAGACGTTAGAATAGTGATATCACTCTAAAAAAGAATTCTGACTTAGCAACTTGTTTTGCTAGGTGCATGTTTTGAATTAGAGAATGCCCTGTCGTTGAAGTTTATCGATTTCTTTGAATTTGCTAGGTAAGTATTCTTCGGTGACAAAACTCAAACCATAGCGACTGAAGGCTTGTTGTTCTGCTTTCCTCTCGTTTTTCAAGAATAACTTCAATTCTTTTTGCCAAAATTGTGTCTGGTAACGCGGGTCCTTTAGCAGATCCTTCGTACGTTTCTTGTCAGTATCCGTGAATGGATCACTCGGCAGTTTATATTTCTGAATATCTGAGGCCCAAACCCCCATCCAAATTGCATCTGGCGTAGCTAGTCCACGAAGGTGCGCAGCTGAAGCACTTCCCGAAATAATCACCATAGCAATATGTGCTCCCCACGGGTCTGCATCCACAAACAGATAGGTTGGAAGATTCAATTCGTAACGAAGTCTTCGAATCGTGCGTCGAACACTTCGCGGGGCTTGTCCTGCTGTGTGAATAAGCAGCGCATCATGTGTTTCATGAACTCCGTCCTCAACAAAACGTGTAAACATTCCGCCTGATTCAATAGCGATTACTTTCTTTGCCTTACATTTGATGAATTTCGCAGAGGTCAGATAAGGACCAATCATTAAACCATCAGGATGGTCTGTTAAATTAACCCGTTTGCCTGCATATTTCGGAGGGGCTGTATATTCAATTGTGAGATCACCATAAATTGCTGCTCGCTCTTCGGGAAAGACTCGCAATGATTCACGCGGCGTTTTTAATTTCGCCTCGACATCGGTGATTGTTGTATCACTTTCACTTTGTTGACCAAATTTTACACCGAAACCAAATGATTGGTAGTAAATATCCCGCAAAGTACTTGATTTTCCTTCAGTGAGAAGTTCTTTCAAAAATCGCATGACCCAAACAAACTGGCTGAAACTCCGGATTTGACCCACATTTTTTGTGGAACGCGTAACTGTCTTTCCTGCAAGGACATATTGGCCCAGTTCTCGGTCAAACCGAATATTTCCAGTACTTCGGCTTGGGAGCTCAATTTCAGGAAATTCGCCCTTTGAAAGGGTTCGATACAAGGTTTGACCTACTCCTTTCATTTCCGAACGAATTTGTTCCGGAGTTTTTTGCTCTTCTTTGAAGGCTTTTGGCTCTTTCTTAATTTGCTGAATACGTTTAGCTTCTCCTTTTACTAAACGCCATTCAATTTGCCCTCCACGCTTGCGTGCTTCAATTAATCCTTCTTTTTCCATTTTCTTCAGCATACGACGCAGGCGTTCTGATTGGAGTCTTAATAGCTTCGATAAGCGCTTGGTAGTCTTCCATCGACGTGAGAGCTGTTTAACAATGTGATCAGGTGTGATTTCAGACATCTTCTAATCTCTCCGTAGTTATTCCACCTCTTCCTCTATCTCCGGTTCTTCAACATCCGGAGGATGTTCATCTAATAACCCCTCCTCTTCTGGTGTTGGTTCCTCTTGTTCCTCTTCGTCTTCAAGTTTTATCGTGAGAGCACTTTGAACCATGGCCTTAATATCTGGGATTTTTCGTTTGCCTGCTAATGCCGCAACATCTCTAGCAATAATAGGGAGATATTTTTCATAGACACTCGCGCGGACACGCTCTCGTTGAGCTTTTTCTTTTTGTCTTAAGTGCCCCTTGAGACCTCTTGCGCACTCCATTAATCCCATGCGGATATCATGTTCTAACTCAGTAAGATCTGCAATGAATTCCTTGCCTGCAGTTTTGAAGGGAATTTTTGTACTTACCACCGCAACAAATGCAGCAATCGGCATTCCGGGTCGAATGCGGTATCGAGACCAAGGAATGGCTCTAATTACTTTTGCAGAAACGTCCTTGTATTCGTCAAATATTAAGGGGATTCGATTAGCAAAGCGATAAATGATTATTGACTCTTTCATCGGAACATCACCGCCATAGGCGAGCCCACATTCAACGATGAAAGGATGACCTCCGTAGCTGTTTGGTGGGCGTTGAGTTACTTGGACATATTCGGGGTTAAGGGTTGAACGGATACCAGTCTCTAATAGTTTTATTCCTAATGGCGACAAAACCCGCGCATCAGGTGGCAACCATTTATCGAAGTCTTCAAATCCTCGCGCGATTTTAACAAGATCATTGGGCTTGAGTGCTCGTGGATCCTGTGAATAAGGCATATTAATGGATTTCAGAAACGCCTTTGCTGTTTTTGGACCAACGCGGTGAAAATGCGTTCGGAGAAATGTCACCATGTCTTTGGTTTTCGTCTCTTCGACCAGACGAGAAAGCTGTTCGATATCCATTCCCTTTGGATGCGGATTTACAGATTGGGGTGGGGCAGGTAGCTTCTTCACTGAGCGTTTATACTTATGGGGAGTTCCATCAGGTTCTGTAAAGGCTAGATTAGCATAAGGGGTAATGAGGGCAGTCTGTTGTATGTAATCGATTATATACCGCTTCGCGCTGGACCAATTGCCCTCTAAGGTAAATTCAAGTGTGCATCCGTGATTATTATCTCGGTTTTTGCGGCGTTCCCATTTCATTAGTTCTGGTTTATTTTCTTCAATATCTTGGCGTAGAATAACTTCAAAGATATGATCACCATCAACAGGGGCTGAAATAACTTGTAATGGCTCACTGGTAGTGATTTGTCCAAAGAGGAATGCCATCTTTCCTCCAAGTCCGAATCGTCCACGAGCTTGTTTATGTTCATATTTCGATCCATAAAGGATTTGACCAAATGCTGGAAGAATATGATCGCGGGGGACACCAATCCCATTGTCTTGAACACGCAATTTGTACCAATTGGAAGAAACCTCCTTGAGCTTCACATCAATTGTTGGTAGGAATCCTCCATCCTCACAAGCATCGAGGGAATTTTCCACAAGTTCACGAACTGCTGTGTACAACGCGCGCATGTTGTTGTCAAAACCAGCGATTGACCGATTTCGATAAAAGAAATCAGCTGGGGAAATCGATTCAAAAGTCACTTCGGAAGTCATTAAAATCACCTATATCTTTCTCGTTCTGTGTCACTTCTCCCAGGAATAGCCTTGGAGTAAATGTATGACCAGCATTAACTTTCTTACAGATGGTTAAAAAGTATCTGGCTACGCTTGCTGTATCTCTTAGGTATTTTCGAGTTCTTCATTGGTCTTT
>JABXGS010000190.1 GCA_016550425.1 archaeon | reverse complement strand
TACGGGGCGGTCTCGAACAGAGATTCGCAGCCCACGATAAGGTGATAAGATTTGTTTCCTTTTCATCGCCAACTGATACAATGATAGCAGGGCAAGGGATTAATACAGTTCCAGGTTTCAATGTGCGTTTCAAGAAATTCACCAAATCGAATGATTGTCTTGCAGATACTAAAATGGTTAACTTGCAACCTTGATTAACGAAGTAACTACTAATCGAAGAACCTTAGATTACTCGTTTCCCCTACATTTTATGATCGGTTACTCCCGTATTAGGGGCCAGCTCTTTTTCGTCTCAGAAAGAAGACAATCCCTACAACAGCAATTACTGTGGACACACCAACGATTATCAAAATTCCCTCAAATCCCCCTAACGGGTTGGGGAGAGGAGTGTCTGCAGACTCATCAATGAGCCATTGGGTCACTTTTCGTAAAAGCCCCCATTCGGAGTCGGGATCATCAAGATAATCATATCGAGTAGTGCCATCTCGATCGCTGCCTTCCTCAAATTCAGGATGGGGTCCACAAATGAATGTGGTACCGTAACCATATCGGGATACACACATAGCAATACCATCATTGGCAGAATATGTTAGGATTGGAATAACCTCGTCAGCATTTGTTGGCATGAAGTAATGAGAGCCCCAGAAAAGAACTTGATAAGTAGCTGGTTCTGTCGATAAATCGGGACTAGTAGATGCTTGATTAACGTCCATATCAACAAGGCGGACGCCGTCGGGAATACCAGGAATCGGATAAACCCAATAGCCTTGACATAAATCAAGAGTTCGTGTAGCAAACATCCCCCCACCACAAATACCAAAATAGGAACCGCCATTAGACACGAATAGGCGAAGTTGCTGAATCCCCTGCTCACCAAGTATGGCCCCATACATGTCTGGAGAACCGCCAGGAAATGCAATTAGATCAAGGCTATTTAATATTCCATTATGTATGCTCTGCTGATTTACCCAAGTCATCGTCGAGCCCATCCAAGCTAAAAGATTATACAGCGCAGTTGCGCAATCCTCATCAGCACCCGCTCCATTATACACACCAACTGAAATATCCGCCAAATCAATTTGAGTTTGTGCACTCATTGAATTCGGTGTCTGGGCTAAAAGTAGACATATGAGCGCAAGACCAACAAGAAAAAAGAACTTTCCACGCAAATATTTCTTTGAAAAGACGTGACTCATTATCGATATCTCCGTAATCATCACATTTCTATACAAATTCAGCTCGAAATTTAGAGCATTTGGTACTAAATCCAAGAACTCCTCAAATATTCTCCTAAGCCGGTAGGTTCAGATTTAGGTGTAAATCCCTGTGGTCTGTGTTGTTTTTCGAACGAATGGGTGCGAAAAAAGGAATTGGGAATCTTTTTAGGTTGATTTTCATCAAGTTATCTCAGAGGGAGTAATAATTTCAAAGCCTAAGGATAAGAAAAGAAAGTCAAAACTTGGGGGCTTCCTTTCTGATTTGATGAACTTTTTGTCTCGGCACCAATCGACAAATACTGGCAATAGAATGCGGTTAAACAAGCGATTAAAGCGTGACGAGGACTAGATACATAATACTTCTAATCTTCACATTGGCTTGTCTTAACAGTAAAACCTTAAATATAGTAAGAGGAAAAACGCGGATTTAGTATTCTCCATTTGTTTCTAGGTGAATGTATATGGATGATGAACATGTCGCTAACCCGTCCTCTTTTGGGGCAATTGGTTTTGGGTTTGCATTAATCCTCCTCTCACTTTATTTCGCAGAGATCCTTGATATGAATGGTCTAGCGGTTGTTTATGCTACAGCCTTGTTCGCTGGTGGTTTTGTGCCATTGATCGCAGGACTGTGGTCACTGAAAACTGGAAATTCCTTCGGTGCAGCAATCTTTATTCTAGGTGCAACTTTTTGGTTCTCTTATCTCTTCACCCTATTTCTCCCGCTGCTTGGGCTAGCTCCGACAGTTAGTGAACCAGCATTAGCGATGTGGGTCCAGGTTCCTTTCTTCTTCCTGTGGGGATTTTTCAGTTTCTGGTTATTTCTGAGTTCAATCAAATTCAACCGTGTACTCCAAATCTTCTTCTTTCTCCTCGCTCTCTTCTTCTGGCTTGTTGCTCTTGGCCATTGGTTTGCTTGGGATACCTGGCACAATTCAGGTATTGTCAACACTTTGGTCAACGTGATTGCAGGTTGGGAAGGTATTGCCTGTGGCTTCGTTGGAATGTATTATGGAATCGCGGTACTTCTCAATGATGCCTTCAAACGAATGATTCTCCCCCTTGGCAGCACACTAGAAAAATAAAGTCTGTCTTCCGCATTCCAAAAAGTAAAAGGCAACTTCTGCCGCCAAAGCATTCCATGCTAGAGGGGTTTACTGAGCTTCCACTCAATGATGCCTACGCCGAACTGCGCCGTATTCTTCTCGACATGAAATGTCAGCTCTTATGGACAATCCCTCCTGATGCCATTGAAGTTCGCCAAGGATCCTGGCTAGGCTTGTCTCCAACCAACATGGCAAAACATCTTCGCTTTCGTCTTTACCCAGAATCAGAGGGCACCCGACTCGAAGCAGTTGCCTACTGGCCAATGATTCTAATTGCTTCATTAATTTCGTTTTACACAGCCTGTATCTTTCTTCTTGGATTAGTTACCCTCCTCATCACCCAAGCAGGCACACTACCATTGATAACAGCTCCCTTCGGATTGATTGTTTTAATTATCAGTGGGATCATCATTGTGCTCGCCATGCTTCACATCTATAGCTACCTGCTACGTTCAACGGCTATTCAAAACATCCTACTCCTAATAAAAGCTCGAGGATCACCGCTGCACCGGAAAATTCGCGAAGCACGAATCCAGAAAGCAAAATAACAAGCCAATAGCCTAGCCTTTTTAGGAAGAACCAAATACCAACTTGCCATGCATATTGTGGTTGGCTCACAAAACCCTGTGAAACTGGAAGCAGTTAAGCAAGCTTTTGAATTATACTTCGACAAAGTATCAGTAATCCCTGTGATTGTCAATTCAGGTGTCCGACCCTTTCCCATGTCTGAGGTTGAAGCATTACAGGGTGCTCTCAATCGAGCGAAATCAGCTTATAAAAAAGAACCACAGACAGATTTTGCAGTTGGGATTGAAGGGGGGCTGCTACAATTTAATCATACCTTCTATATCCAGGCTATCGCAGCAATCAAGAAAAGTGAGGAAATTAGTGTAGCCCGGTCTGTAGCAATTGAAGTATCGCAACAGCTTGTGAAGAAAATCGATCCGACAAGTGATACTAGCAAACAAACTGTCGATAGACTATTGGGACGGAACGACCTTTTCCAAAATGAGGGTGTAATGGGTGTACTCACCCAAAAGCGGTTAACTCGAACACAGATTCTTCGTGATGCTGTAATCTGTGCTCTACCCCGCTTTCTTCTCCCAACCTATTATCCTAAGTCAGTCTGAAGTCTTTTTCAAATCAATTTGGTTGAGTGTATTTTTAATGCGGGTCCAATGCCGTCCTTGCCAATAGACCTTTTGGCACTCATTATTTGTACACTGCCAAAAACTCTGGTGCTTCCTTAAGGATCCTTCAGGTACAATATTTTGGACTTTGTGCCGCTCACATTTCTGAAGCGGTGAATTGCATTTGGCACATCGACTTAGATCAGGATCTGCAACAAACGGAATTTCTAGTTCCTGCTGGAGTTGTTGGAGCATTGATCCTACGGACCCGCTTCCTGGGTTTAGAACGCGGTACCTTAGTTGTTTGGCTCGCACGATTAATTCTTTATCTCGGGTTAGAAGAATCCTGTTGTGGATCCTTTCAAGGATTTCATCATCGGATTGGGTTTCACAGTAGAGGGTATCATATCCTAGTAATCGGAGCCAACGGGCGAGAGATCCCAGCATGGCATCAGCGATGAACGTGACTTTTGGTGTCAATAGTATCTCCTCGTTTTATTTGTTCAATCCAATCGGCTTATAAGAAGTGATGTATCCTATCCGCGTCTATAATAGTGTAAGTTCCTATACGCAAGAAGTGATTCTCGTGATTGATAAGCTCCAAAAGGCTGCGGAGTATGGTGAAAAACTCGGTGCTACCTATGTCGAGTTACGAGCAGAATCCCTAAACCGCAGCAATACGCAATATGAAGATGGTCGAGTCCGAAGTATTAGCCAGCGTATCGAAGAAGGTGTTGCAATTCGTGTCTTAGCTGGTGGAACTTGGGGTTTCGTCTCTTCTAATGATCTTTCTCCTAAGGGGTTACACGCATCGGTCAAAGATGCTTTTTCCCTCGCGAATAGTGCTAGTCAAGCTCGCAGAGATCCAATTGAGCTTGCAGAAATAAGACCAGCAAAAGACACGATACAACTGAAAGTGGATCGAAACCCCACAGACGTGGACCCAAAAGAAAAAATCGCTTATGCTGCCAAACTGTGGAAAGAGACCCAACGACTTGATTCACGTGTCAAAGCGATTACCATTCGTCAACGCGATGGGTACGGTACTAAATATATCGTTACGAACGAAGGCACCGAATTAGAACTAGGGTTTGGTCATGTCCATTTGTGGGTCTGGTTAACCGCTAAAGAGAACAGCAAAATCACTGGAGCCCGAGACGAGAGCGGCACAACCGCTCATGGCTGGGAATTTTATGAAAATGAACAGACACCCGAAATTGTAGGCGAACGAATTGTTGAACGCGTGAAAAAACAGCTCAAAGGTTCAACACCAAAACCAGGAAGCTTTCCATGTGTACTGGGTCCCAAAGTTGTGGGTACACTCGCTCATGAAGCATTGGGGCACTTAGCTGAAGCAGATCTCACTTTACAATCTGCCTTTGCTGGGAAAATGAACCAAGAAGTTGCTCCTAAGGGCGTCTCGATGGTCGATGATGGAACCATCGCTGAAGGTTTAGGCACTAGCAAATATGACGATGAAGGCGTGCCAACCAGCAGGGTTTATTTGATCAAAGATGGGGTCCTCAGCGCCCTTCTCACCGACCGTGAATATGCAAAGAAAACTAGTTTGCTCCCTTCAGGAAATGCACGGGCTGAAGACTATCGCTATGTACCACTAATCCGGATGCGTAACACTTTCTTTGAGCGTGGTGATACGCCTGATGATGAACTCTTTGAAGGAATCGACTTCGGCTATTATTGTCTTGGTGTCGCAGGTGGTCAAGCTGAAATGAATGCAAGTTTTCAGGTAGGAATCCAAGAAGCTTTTGAGATTGTCAATGGTGAATTAGGAAACTCTGTTACCAATATGTCTATCTCGGGCATCGCTACTGAGGCCCTATTGAAGATTGAAGGAGTAGGCAAAGAGGCTTTTGCTTTTGGTGCAGGTCGATGTGGAAAAGGTCAAGAGGCTCTCATCAGTGATGGTGGACCACTCATTCGATTTGGAAGTGGTCCGATAACCTTTGGAGGAAAAGATTAAGGAGGTTACAAACATGAAAGACAAAGAACAATCCCTGTTTTCGCTTGCAGAAAAAGCTGTAGCTTTTGGCTCTAAGCAAGTTGATCAGATTGAGATTCTATTACAGGATAATTATGAAATCAGCTGTGAAGTCGCTTTAGGGCAGATCAACAAGGCATTAAAAATGCAGGACGCAGGTGCCTCAATTCGAGTTGTGATAGATAGACAATTAGGATCTGCTTATACCAATCGACTTAATCCAGATACAATTGAAGAATCAGTGAAACGTGCAATCGCAGCAGCAAAAGCCAGTACACCCGATGAGACTTGGAAGGATTTCGCACTTAAAACCAAATACACAAAAGTGACAGGAACCTGGGACGCATCAATTCCGGAAAAAGATCCTGGAGTTTTTGTTGACCTATCCACAAAAATTGCCAAGGAGATTAAAGAGAAGGATTCGTCGATAATTATTGGAGAAGCAGGTACAGGTGGATTCTTTGGATGGACCGCTTACGCTAACTCCAACGGCATCTCCATCAGCGATAGAGGAACCGGTGTTTATGCCTACGCTGTTTTAGTAGCTCCAACTGAAACTGGTATGACTCCTTCAGTCTGGTCGGTTGATGTTAATCGTAACTTCAAGCTGGATCTGGAATATATTGTCAACAAAACTGTGAAGGATGTGCTCCTGGCAAAGAAGCATGCAAAAGGAGAAACCGGTTCCGGAACTATCCTTTTTGAAGCAAGTGCCTTGGGCTCTCTCCTCGCCTTTGCTTTCATGCCCGCAATCAAGGGTGAAAACGTAGTTCGTGGAAAATCAAAACTTGCAGATAAGAAAGGAGACATTATCGCTTCTGAAGCTCTTTCCTTCACAGATGATGGACTCTACAATGGTGGATACGCCACAGGTCTTTTTGACGGCGAAGGGGTTCCTCAACAAAAGACACCCATCATCCAAAAGGGTAAACTACAATCCTTTTTATGGACTAATTACTGGGCTAATCGCCACGAAGAAACCAGTACAGGAAACGCAAGTCGCAACCTCCGAACAGGCGTTGTAGATACAGCTCCCACGAATATGGTGGTTCCTGGTGGAAAACACTCACTTGAAGATATGTTAGGAGAGATAAAATCAGGATATTTAATCAAAGGCTTACAAGGTGCGCATTCATCGAACCAAGAAACCGGAGATTACAGTGTAGTAGGTAACCCTGCGTTTCGCATTATCGATGGAGAACTCACTGGCGCAGTCCATGGTCTAATGTTAGCAGGGAATGCCTTTAACCTCATCAAGAAAGTTGATGTTGTTGGAAACGATGTTCGAAGTTACCTCGTTGGAGCAGGCGGTTCACTCATCGCTCCGTCCATTCAATTCAGTGACATCCAAGTGGTTGCCAAGGCCGACTAAGACTTCAGTTCTTATCCAATTCATTGGAAAGTTGTTTGAATAGTTCCTGCTGACGTTGATTCAGCTTCTTTGGAACCTCGACTCTTATCCGTACAAGTTGATCGCCATTTCCGCGCCACCGGGCACGGGGCATACCTTGTCCTTTCAATCGAAGGACGGTATCTGGTTGTGTTCCTGCTGGTATCTTTAACTTCGCCTTAGAAAGAAGAGTAGGGACTTCAATTTCACTTCCTAATGCAGCCTGGGTAATGGTAATAGATAATTCCATCAAAATATCGTCGCCCACGCGTTGAAAGGTCTTATCTGGCTCCACATGAACAACAACATACAAGTCACCAGGCCTTCCTCCAGCCTGAGAGGCTCCCTGGTCTTTTAACCGGAGCATTGAACCCGATTCCACACCCGGAGGGATTTGAACTCGGATACTCCGTTTTTCTTGAACCGTTCGTTTCCCCCTACACTTCGAGCAAGGTGTTTCAACAATTTGACCTTGCCCATGACAATCAGGACAAGTACCAACACGGATAACCTGTCCAAACATCGTCTGCTGGACCTGTCGCAACTCACCGCGTCCATGACAACGCGAACATGTATTCATAGGGGTTCCAGGTTCACCACCAGTTCCCCCGCATTGTGGACACTGTTCATCACGCTTTAGATTGATTTCCCTTTCCACACCCGTGGCTGCTTCTTTCAAGGATATTTTCATGTCATAACGCAGGTCAATCGCTTGCTCTTGGCGTGCTGATCTCCTCCCCCCTCGGCCCATAAGGAAATCGAAGATGCTTCCGAAACCTCCCAGTCCTCCACCAAGTCCGAAACTTCTCAGGATGTCTTCGAAGTTAATTCCACCAAAAATGTCCTCAGCACTATAACGACCACTTATTCCAGCATGACCAAACTGGTCATATTGTCGTCGTTTATTCTCATCCGAAAGGATAGCATACGCTTCTGAGACTTCCTTGAATTTATTGGCCGCATCTGGCTCTTTATTCCGGTCGGGATGATATTTGAGCGCAAGTTTACGGTAAGCACTTCTAATTTCAGCCTGTGTAGCTTTCCGATCTACACCTAGCACTTCATAATAGTCGCGTTTCTGATTGCTACCATAACTCACACTAATACACCGTAAATGGGTATCCGAAACTAAACTTCGCTTTTATTTGTTCTGCCTGAACCGACGTGGGCTCTGCATTATTGATGGAAGTCTAAGCTATTTTTTGTCTTCGTCGTCGACAACTTCGTAATCGGCGTCTACAACTTTTTCTTTGCCTTTCTTCTTCTTTTTGGACTTGGAATCTGATTCATCAGCAACGCCTTCTTGGGCCTGAGCACGTGCTTGTTCTTCAGCAACCTGTTGATAGACAGCTGTTCCCACACCCTGTAAAATATCAGTAAGGGTTTCCATTTCTTGTTTAGCCGTGGCTAAATCCTTGTCTTGCACTGCCTTTTCCAGCCGGTTTGCAGCCTCTTCGATTTTCTCCTTGTCCTCTGCACTGATTTTATCTCCCAGTTCTTTGATGGTCTTTCGAGCAGAATAGACAAGCGCTTCCGCCTTGTTCAGTTCTTCGACTTCTTCACGATACCGCTTATCTTCTTCTTCATATTTCTCTGCATCAGCGACCATCTTTTCCTTTTGATTTTCAGTTAATTTTGTGGATGCTGAGATTGTGATTTTTTGTTCATTCCCGGTGCCTAGGTCTTTAGCCTTCACGTGGAGTATACCGTTAACATCAATATCAAAAGTAACCTCGATTTGTGGCACTCCCATGGGTGCTGGTGGAATTCCGGTGAGGTTAAACTGGCCTAATGAGATGTTTTGGCTGGCTCTAGAGCGCTCACCTTGGAGGACATGAATGGTGACTACGGTTTGCATGTTCGCAGCTGTACTGAAGATTTGACTGCGCTCAACAGGAATAGTTGTATTGCGTTCAATGATAGGCGTCATGATGTCTCCCTTCGTTTCAACGCCTAACGAGAGGGGAGTGACGTCAAGGAGAAGTAGGTCTTTCACGTCGCCAGTAATAACGCCACCTTGGATTGCTGCACCAAGGGCAACTGCTTCCATTGGGTCGACACCTCTTTCTGCCTTCTTACCAATGAACTTCTCAACGTATTGGCGGACGATGGGCATTCGTGTCGGTCCACCAATGAGTATAATCTTGTCAACTTCATTCGGTCGAAGTTTGGCGTCACTGATGGCTTGTCTCATGGGGCCATCGCACCGATTGACTATATCACGAACGAGATCCTCGAGTTTAGCCCGTGTGAGTTTTCTTTGCAAATGTTTAGGTCCACTTTTATCAGCTGTCAGATATGGCAGGTTGATTTCCGTTTCAATCACATTGGATAATTCGATTTTGGCTTTTTCTGAAGCCTCAAGCAAACGTCGCCATGCCGTTGGATCATCATGGAGATCCATCCCGTGTTCTCCTTTGAATTCATCGGCTAACCATTCAGCAATCGAGAGATCCATGTCTGTTCCGCCCAGTTGGGTATCCCCGGCTGTGGATACAACCTGGAATAACCCGCTTCCGGTATCTGGGTCTGGGCCGAATTCCATGATGGTGACATCCAAGGTGCCACCTCCAAGATCAAATACAAGGATTCGGAGTTCCTGATCTAGTTTATCAATACCATAAGCGAGTGAGGCTGCTGTTGGTTCGTTGATTAGTCGAACAACCTCTAATCCGGCTAGTTCTCCTGCATCTTTCGTGGCCTGTCGTTGATTATCATTAAAGTACGCAGGTACTGTTATCACAGCTTGTGAAACTGGTTCTCCAAGAAAGGCTTCAGCATCAGTTTTAATTTTACGAAGGATAAATGAGGATACTTCCTCGGGGGTGAAGGTCTTATCGCGGATTTTAACTTTCTTGCGGGTTCCCATTTTGCGCTTCACAGCTGTAACGGTTCCTTCGGGATTTGCTACCGCCTGGCGACGAGCTGGTTCGCCAACCAGTCGTGTTCCATCTTCAGCGATAGCTACATAGGATGGAAAGGCTTTACCGGATACAGTGGGTCCTTCAGCGCTGGGAACAATGATGGGACGCTCGCCGCGCATCACAGCAGCGGCTGAGTTGCTTGTTCCCAAATCAATTCCAATTATTTTCGCCATTTTTCATCAACTTCTTGTCAATTATCTTCATATGTTATTTTTTCTTTGATTCGTTTTCGACCGATAATTTTGCTTCGGTCTTCGGAGATGGAGCAGGTGCAATCGCAATCTTCACCATGGAGGGTCGCAGCAATGCTCCCTTCAAGAGATAGCCTCTACGTAATTCTTCAATGACCGTGTTTGGCAGGTGGGCTGTGGACTCTTCTCGGACCACCGCTTCATGACGTAGGGGATCAAAAGGCTTACCAATGCATTCAATTACTTTGACGCCAGCATTCGTTAACGCCGATTTCAGATTGGTCACTAGCATGGCTAATCCTTCAATGAAGGGGTTGTTTACTTCAATCTGGGGAACCATGAGTTGGGCACGTTCTAAATCATCAAGAATCGGTAAAAACGCTAGAAGGAGCTCTCGATTTGCTTGGAGCCGGAGATTTGTTTCGCGACGTTCCATCGATTTTACGTAATTTTCATGATCAGCTTGTATGTATGCGAGCTGGGTCTTATACTTCTGAATCTGTGCTTGGGCTTCTTCCAAGGCTTTTTGTAACTGTTTTTTCGTTATGGGTCTAGGTTTTGTGGGTTCCTTGGGGGCGGTCTCTGCAGAGGCTGATTCATCAGCTATCCTTTTCTCACCTTCTTTGGCTTCTGGTGGTTTACCGGCGTTTTTCGGTATATCCGTCACGAACTGAGTCCTCCTGATGCATTATTGTGCAGCCAATTATTGCTGCTGGTGAGAGGTTGGTGCTGAAATTTGGTTACCCTATCTAGTCTGTAATCAAAGTTTAAGATTTCTAGACTCTCCTCGGGTGGTCCAGCAGCTCACGAAAATTCGAATTGACAATAAAAAATTTTCGGAGCCGCTTAGTTTGAACCACCTGAACACGGAAGGAATGTGTTCAATGAGGTAACCTCCAACATAATTTATAATTTTATTTATTTTCTTAAAAGAAAATTAGAACAGCCAATGCGCTAACCACCAATTGAGGTCATTGATTGGCTGTCAGTTAATGAAATATTGATTCTTAGAGGAAAGTGTCTAATGCGGCTTTCAGGGGTTGATAGCCAACACCACCAACAACGCGGTGCACCATCACTCCGTCCTTGAAGATGCCAAAGGTGGGAACACCTTGTACGCGATACCGCATTGCAATCTCAATATTGTGGTCCACATCCAATTTTGCGACCTTTGCTTGCCCAGCATATTCTTGAGCAAGTTTCTCCACGACGGGAGCCATCATTTGGCAGGGCCCACACCAGTCCGCATAAAAATCAACGAGGGTTACGCCGTCTTTTACGGCCTCATCGAATTCGGCGGTGGAAAGGTGGAGCACTTTTCCGGGTATTATTTTTGGGGTTTCTGTTTGTGTTGCCATTGTATTTTGTAACTCCTTGAGTTTTTGTTCACGTAAACGTGCTAATTCTGGATCGGGATTATCACTCATTGTGAGTCCTCCTCTCCATGGTTGTGTGAGGGATTAGTGCAGCCTTCACCATGACAACTGCGTCCACTCACGAATCCTGGGACGATGTATGCAGCGATCAAAAAGACTAAGCCGATGATGGCTAGCCATGGAATGGCTATTGTGACGCTGAGTAAGACCAGTGCTAGACCTGTTATGACCATGGCGATTCCAGTCTTGGTACAGAAGGGACAGCCAATTGATGCCATTATAGTTCACCGTCCATTATACTGCAAAAGGATCTTTATCCTTATTGTGCAGTTCTAAAGTTGGTGTATGGTGAATCCCCTAAAAAGATATCGATTGTGCCACAACAGTGCACAACCACCTATGTGGTTTTTTCCGATTTTGCCCAATACTGATCCAGGAATTCTTCAATTTGCTGATAGAAGGTGTCAAGGGCGCCTTTAATCAAATCTTTCATTGTGGCGAGATTAACTGCCTCGTACACGTATTCGTAGCCGCCTTTACGTAATGTTCGGGTTCGGCGGTGGGCAAATCCTCGTTGTACAAGGTTCTGTATAGCACGTTGAACAGAGCTCCGATTGCTTCTGAGGGCTGTAGCAACCTCTTTCACGGTGGCTTGTCCTTTTAGAAGGTTGAAGTAGACATCGATTTCAAGTGTGCGGAGGCCGAGAAAACAATGCATGACGTCGCTGACCTCAACATTTTGACCTGTCATGATTCGTTGGACACCAAGCATTGCCATTTTTTTTTATCACACTCTGGTGTTTATGGTTGAGTATGTTTTTGATGGAATAAGAGTGTTGTGGACGGTTGAGCCACATTTTATAACAACTCATGGACGCCTTATTAATTCTATCCACGATAGAAGCATAAGATAAAATACTTCTTCTGGTAAAGCGGGGGGCTAATGTCTGATGTTCATGGCTTCCAAGTACAGCTTGAAAGACCGTTTGATTTGGATACGACAGTTGATAGTTGGATTTATGCCGATGTTCAGCCGGTCCCTGAGTACAAACGACCGGGGGATTTTGCTCGCTGTCTTTCTATTAATAACAATTTAGTTCCTGTGCGCGTCATCCAACTACAAAAGGGGAAGCAGCCAAGGTTGCAAGTGCAATGGCCTGCTCAATATGGTGGGGATCATAGAGCTATCACAGCTCGAATAGAATGGCTTCTGGGTTGGGATATTGATACCCGACCTATTCTTTCAGCGATGAAAAAAGACCCTGTGATTGCGCATCTGGAAAAACCGTTGCGCGGGCTACGTCCTTTTAGTCAGCCCACATTCTTTGAAGCAATTGTGAAAGCGATAATTCAACAACAGGTGAGTTTTCGATCTGCTAATCAAGTGACCAGACGTCTCGTGTTAGAATATGGGCCACGTTGCCAAATTGGTGAAGAGCAATTATTTGGGTTTCCTTCTTTGGAAACTCTGCATGCCCTTCCTGATAGTAAATTACGTGCCTGTAAACTCGGATATAAAGTGCCATATTTGAAGAGTTTATTCAAGGCACTCTCCGATGGGTCATTCAACTTAAAGGAACTTGCATTACTCGATACGCTTGCCGTTATTACTGAGCTTGATGCTCTTCGAGGAATAGGTCTCTGGACTGCTGAATTAGCAGTTTTAACAGGGTTACGTCGCCTTGAGGTGTTCCCTGCTGATGATTTAGGTATCCGCCAAATCATTTCTCAGCTCTACCTGCGTGGCAAACCGGTTAAACGATCAGATGTAGAAAATATTGCTGAACAATGGGGTTCAGCTAGGTCTTTGGTTTTGTATTTTTTGATGTGTGCTCAGGTATTGGGATTAGTGTAGGCAGCGAATAGGAAAAGCTAATACGATGTAAAGACTTATATTTAGGCAAGCCTAAATTTGAATCATGGCTCCTGCATCCCAAACCCAACCAGAAATCAGAAAAGAAGAATCCAAATCAACCTCAAGTAATCCTAAATTTGATATACCAAACGCAACAATCGAGGAATATCTTGAAGCGATTTTTCGGCTCCTTCAAAATGATCAAGAGTACGCAAAAACTGGAGAGTTAGCAGAAGTCCTCAATATTAAACCACCCAGCGTTACTCAAATGGTCCAAAAATTAGCAGAGAAAAAATACCTCAAATACGAAAAAAGTCGAGGTGTTCGGCTAACTGCAAAAGGGAGGAGGCTAGCGCTAGATGTGCTACGTCGTCATAGAATTGCAGAGCGATTATTAGTTGATTTGCTAGGAGTCAGCTGGGAAGAAGCCCATGATGTAGCTTGTGAGTGGGAACACCTTCTGACCCCAGAACTTTGTCAAAACGTCCTTGATAAACTTGAAGATCCTGCCACCTGCCCCCATGGAAATCCCATTCCGGAATCGGATGGAACCGTGACGCCAATATCTGAATTGACTCTGGCAGACCTTGAGCAGGGTGAAGTTGCGGTCATCGATTGTATTAGCGATGAGAATATTGATTTGCTTCGCATGATGTCTTCGATGGGAATGTTGCCTGGTGAAACAGTCCGGGTTATACAGGTTTCACCTGTCGGAGATACGCTTTTAATCGAATTGGGAACTGCCCACTTTGCCCTAAGTGCAGAACTAGCTAAACGTGTTCGAATCCGTCGCGATTTTGAGGAATAATTCAGCGGGGTGGGTGATATATGAGAGGACCGTGGAAAGGTAAACGCCGTCGGACACCACGATTCAAAGAAAAAGATCAGCTGCGTATTGCCCTCGTAGGTCAACCCAATGTAGGAAAGAGCGTGATCTTCAACAACTGGACTGGCCTTGGTGCTATTGTTTCTAATTATCCTGGAACCACTGTTGAAATTCTCGAAGGTAAGGTCTTTCTTTCCCGTCACGATGTATACTCACCACAGTGGCATCCTGGAATCAAAAACTGGGATACTCCACAAGAAGGAGAAAAACCTAGACGACGGGGTCGGCGACGAAAAGGGTTTGGCTATCACATGAAACGATGGGCCAAAAAAGACTTCTTCGATGAAACTGAAGGTATTCGACTCGATATTGTGGATTTACCTGGTTCGTACACGGTTATTAGTCCGTCAACCGAAGATGAGAAGGTGACGCTTCGTTATTTACAGCAGGATACTCCTGATGTTATTGTTAACGTAATTGATGCAACTAACCTTCCTCGGAACTTACTTCTCACTACTGGTCTTTTAGAGTTTGACATTCCGATAGTCGTTTGTTTGAACCAAGTTGATCTAGCAAAACGGATGGGTATAGAAATTGATGTTCAAAAACTTCAAGCTCTTCTCGGTGTACCGGTGATTCCTACAGTGGCAATACACGGAACCAATTTGACGCTTCTTCTTCGAACCGCTGCAAAAACAGGGCTACAGGAAGGAACCCAACAGAATCCGCGCCGATTATTATTCCCAGATGGAATTGAAGCCAAACTTCGAACGTTGGAACAGCATCTTGCAAAAATTCAGCTTTGTCCTCTGAATCTACCTCTCCGCATTGTTTCTCAACAATTACTTGAACGATACTCGCGCTGCGCTGAATGCGTTGAAAACGCTCTAGACTCAGAAGATGCAGTAAAACTTGTTGACCAGATCCGCAATGAGATCGAACTAGAATTTGAGGCAGATGTCGTCTTAGTCTTAGGGGAAAAAAGGCAACAGTATGCTCTTTATCTCACCGAGCAAGTTCAATATGGGGAAGCTAAACGTGTTCAACTCACCGAGAAAATTTCCAACATACTTACCCATCGTATACTAGGGCTGCCTTTAGCTATACTCGTTCTTATTGGTTCACTTCTTTTCATGTTTGCAATCGGATCAATCTTTGATGCTACTGTCGGAGAGTTCTGGGAAACCTTCATCAATCCTAACGCAGAATTCCTCATAACAACTTTTATCCCTTCTCCAATTATTCAGATTATCCTCTACTATGGTCTTGTGCTTGGAATCCAGGCTTGGCTCTTTATAGCCGTTCCATTCGTCGCTACTTTCTATATCATACTCTCCATCCTCGAAGATACTGGCTATCTCGCCCGCATTGCTTTCCTGTTGGATGCATTCATGCATCGCCTTGGTCTTCATGGTCGTGCCATTATTCCACTACTTACTGGGATGGGTTGTAATGTACCAGCTGTACTTGGAACACGAATCCTAAACACTAGACGTGAGCGTCTTATTGCAGGATTTCTTGTTGTTCTTGTCCCTTGCTCTGCACAACTTGCAGTAGTTCTCGGCACGGTTGGCGTTTATGCATCTGTCTGGCTTGCTTTCCTTATTCTTGGGATTGTATTCGCCATCATCATTGGTCTCGGAGCACTTCTCCAACACACCTTACCTGGAACTTCTCACGGGCTTGTGATGGAAATTCCTCCACTTAGGGCCCCACGCATTACACCAACCTTGAAAAAAACCTGGCTCCGGTTCCGAGAATTCGTTTACATTGCCCTTCCTCTAATTATCATTGGTGGAGCGATCCTAGGCTTGCTTCTATATTTTCCCACTCCTGATTTCTCTTATCTCCATATGGTAAGCATCTGGACTGCACCTTTAGTAGTTGGCTGGTTAGGACTACCACCTGAAACTGCTGCGGCTCTCGTTTACGGAATCCTACGAAAAGAACTCACGGTTGAACTTCTCATCATTCTTGCAAATGGTCCCCTGAACACTTTCATGACCACTCGTCAACTCTTCGTTTTTGCCCTTATCACTACTCTCTATATTCCCTGTATCGCTACGGTTGCAGTGCTGGTACGTGAGTATCGCTGGAAATATACGCTCATCCTTGCTACAACCACGATCTTCCTTGCCTTCTTTGTTGGTGGCATCGCTAATTGGACGCTCATTGGACTGGGATTTCCATAAACTCTAAAAGGTGAAATATTAGTAAAAACAGACAACTCACACCAAACAATGGAGGTACAACATCATGACGAATTACCGATGTCCAATGTGCGGAACAGTCTTCGAAAAGGCTCAAGCAACAGGATGCGCAGGTTGCATGATGGCCCGTGCATGCGGTGCCATAGCTTGCCCAAGTTGTGGATACGAATTTCCTGATGTACCTGAAGAAGCTTAGTTCTCTTTCAGGACATTTTCCAAATCATTTAATGGATTTACTAATTTTATCCGAAGGGTGCAACTGCTCCCTTCGAAGACTTTATTTTCATAGTCTTCTAAACCTTTTCAAGAGTTGATAGAAGTGACCTTGCGGCTGCGTTTAGTCTTGGGTTTCGTTATTGGGTGTACCCTTGCTTTGTCTTTCCTTTTTCCACTTCTGACTCCAGTTACTCTCCACTCTTCTGAACCCAACTCTGAGCCGAATTTAATAGCTCAACTGACCTCTGAGGTGAATCACGCCCCAATGGCTGCACCATCACCCATCACAAATTATACGATTACTGCCTTTCTCCAAGATGTAAGTCATATTGTCAATGGAATTACAGCGATTAACTATGTGAATCACGCAAATGTGGCATTTTCTAAATTGTACTTCCATCTGTATCCCAACGCCTTCAAACCTGATGGTTGGATTGAAATCTTCGATGTTATGTATACTAGCAATCCTCTTAGTTATACTATAAGTGGCACAGACCAAACGGTATTAGAAGTAGATCTAGTTGGGAGCTCAGGACCAGGGCAACTACCACCTGGTGGAAATGTTACTCTAACGGTCTCGTGGCAAGTGATGGTTCCGGAAAGTGGTGATCGGTTTGGTTGGTTCCATCGGACAGACCCCTTTGAGTTCTTAGCTTATAATATGGGGAATTGGCATCCCATCGTTGCAGTCTATGATGATCGAGGCTGGGATACGAAACCGTACTCGCATATGGGGGAAAGCTTCTACCATGATGTAGCCATTTATGATGTTGCCATCACAGTACCCGAGGATTATATTGTTGCTGCAACCGGTGAACTGCAAACCATCAATATGGGAGCGTCAACAAAATCATGGAATTTCCAAACCGGTCCAGTCCGTGATTTCACCTGGTGTGCGAGTCCTAACTATGAAACAACAAGCATTATTTCACATAGTGTTAATGTCACTAGTTATTACTTAGCCACACATTCCGCGGGAGGACAGC
>JABXGS010000189.1 GCA_016550425.1 archaeon | reverse complement strand
TGGGGTTTGTCGCCTCAGGCGTAGGTGAATTAGTAAAGAAACAGGCAGAGGGATGGGCTTATATCAAACCCTGAAATCCCTCGAAAATGTGAAAAATAAATTATTTTTTCAGTGCCAGGGGTTTTCCACAGCACTCGAAGGTACAGTGAGCTTCACACCCGCATGCATCTTCAGGAGTTCCACATTCTTCGCATTCAGTGACGACTTGCAGTTCCAAACCACAACCGTCGCAGGCATATATTTGCCCTTTTCTCATATCATGACAAGTAACACCCATATTACAGATCACCAGGAATATTTGGTAGGCGGTGTTCTCTTACGAGGGTAAATAAATCTTTACGAGTTGCTACACGCCTATTCAACGTTAGTGTAGCTTAAAGAGATGTGAAACCTGCCCCAATTGGTAAAAGGAATTAGATAACTGCGGCTTTTTCAACGGTCGTTAACCATTGTCCTTTCTCGTTAAATAATTTTGCACCCTTCCGTAGCAGACCCTGAAGAGGCCTCTGGGCACCGCATCTCCGACATACCTCCATAACACCTTCGATGGGTCCCTCTGGATCATTGTTGAGTCTAGCGTACATGGGCACATAATCGTGCCTTCCGAGGAGACATCTAGCCATCGAATCAATCGCCTTTTTGATGAGCCTTAACGGTCATTGGGAAGGGTATGATTGACCGTTTGGAGGGAAGGATTTTGGAGATAGTTGGAGGTTATCCCTTAACAAGTTATATCCTCAATTAAGCTTCTTATCAGTATCCCTTGAGGGTATCAAACTACCTAATCTGATGCGTATAACTCATCAACCGCTTTGATAGCTGCCTCTATTTCTTTCGAGATCGCTTCATTCAGTAAGGGATTTTGCTCACCACTCTGTTCTGTTTCATCCTTTTGTTCACCCTTTTGATCCCCATGAAGGTTACCATCACAGGCTAAAATGGATCCGGCCTGTAATCCACGAGTCTGAGCAAAGACAAAGAGAAGTGAGGATTCCATTTCGACGCACTGAACATTGGCTCGAGTCCATTGATCGAGTATGTGTGCACCTCGATGGTTATAGTAGATATCGGTTGACCAGACAATTCCTGCGTGAATACGATCTGCAGGTAGCAGTTCCCAAATAGCAGTTAGTAGGGATGAATAGATTTCTGCTGTCGCTACAGCAGGATATTCCAAAGGAGCATAATTGGTCCCGGTTAGTTCGTCACGAACCGCACCTGTTGCGACCACAACATCTCCAGTTTTTATCTCTGGATTAACCCCGCCGCACGACCCAATCCGGATAAAGATCTTTGCACCTAAGTTGGCCAATTCTTCGATCACAATATGTGTTGATGGGGTGCCCATGCCAGAAGTAGCGACTGTCACTTCAACTCCTTTGGGTGTATATGCCTGATAGGATACTAAACCACGATAGTTACCGATTTCTTTGGCGTCTTTCATTTTCGCGGCGATTTTTGGTACTCTGTCAGGGTTGCCTGCAATGAATACGACATCAGCTACATCGCCTTCGCCTAACCGTATATGTGGCTGAATTCGTTTTTTCAAGAAAATGTCACCGCGTAATGTTGGCGATTAATTCCCTCATTAACCTTTGTAAATCTCATTCCAAAATGATGCTACAGCATAATCTATTATCGAAAGGTTTAATCTACTTCGACAGCCACCACTTCACCTTGAGCACATTCGACGTCATCGGAATAGAGCGAACAGGTAACTGTGATTTTGCGTCCTTGGATTGATTTCACTTTAGCACGAAGGGTGACCATATTATTTACTGGAGTTGGTTTCAGATACTTTATGAAAAGTGAACCTGTAACATAACCTTTGGGGGGTTCTGAACTAATTTCGTAGCCTTTTGCTTTGTAAGCAGCTGAATTTGCGGTATTCGTGGCATGGCAATCAATCAAGGAAGCGATGATACCTCCACATAATACTCCGGGAAATGCCAGATGATAGGGCTTAGGCTTCCAGTGTGCAATCGTCTCATTTCCGTCCCAGTAACTTTTCAATTGGAGACCATGCTCATTATTCCGCCCACACCCCCAACATACAGAATTCCACTCAGGCCATTGATCTTGAATTGCTTTACGTGTCATCGAGAATACCACAACAAATTCTAAGATTCTACCACGATTGTATTCATTAATAGATTGACCGGTTGTTAAACTTGACATTGTGAACAGATGTAACTGGTAGTACTTCCCACTCGAAGTTCTTCAATTGGCGTTTGACAGATAGGACATGGTTTACCAGTTTTGTAAGCAATTTGTGGCCATCTTGGCTGTTTGCCCCATTGTCCCCGGTTCCCCCAAATATCTTGCTCACCAGGTCCAGGCCCATATCGAATACCCTTCCGGAGTACATGCTGGATAGCATAGTGTAATTTTGCGATATCCTGTGTTTGAAGAGTATTGGTTTTCCGATTTGGATGGAGCCGTGCATGCCACAAAATATCCTGTACATAAACATTTCCTATCCCTGCAATGAACCGTTGATCGAGTAAGTAGCTTTTAATTCGACCCCGTTTCTTCTCAAGCATTGAAGCCAGTTTTTCTTCCGTGAATTCTTGACTCAATGGTTCGATTCCTAAGGTACCGATTTGCTGATGTTTTTGAAGTTCACCCGGATTGAGTTGATGAACGTGACCAAACCACCAATAGTGGACCCACAGTTGACTCCCATCTGGAAAAGAAAAAATCACACGTTCACGTTTGGGATCGGGTATTAAGGGTGGCCAATAAATTCGTAATTCACCTCCCATCCCTAAATTGAAGGCAAGATGTGAATCATTATGAAAATCGCAAATAATCCATTTACCTCGTTGATGAAAATCCTGAAAGGTTCGGTTTCTGAGGGCTTTACGAAATGTAGTAACTCCTTTATTCAATACCTTCGGTTGATGAACCGTTGTTGCCAGAATTGTTTTGTGAATTAGGGCATCTTTCATACTTTCTGCAAGCACGACTATATCAGGTAATTCGGGCATGGGTTACATTTCCTCAAACAAGTGAGTATTCTTGTCTATAACAATAAAAAACGTGTAGTCAAAGTAAAATGGCGGGAGGCGGAGACGAGAAGAATCGCCAACAGCTGGGTGGCATGTGATCCCGCCAATGCGACCATCCTTCCAAACTTCTCAAGCGTCTCCGCCCGTTAGAGAAGCAAGCTGGGTATGAGAACATACGTTTATGTGGTTTCCCATTACGGCATTGCTCAAATGCCAAAAATTCAGATACATTTAGACTACACTTGTTGCAGATAGTCTATGATTGCCTGATTGACCTCATCCGGGCGTTCAAGCATCACGAAATGACCAGCCTGTGGAATAATCTTCAATTGTGCGTTAGTGATTTTGTCAGCTAAGTATGCAGCCCATTTAACGGGAGTTAATTGATCTTCATCACCCACTACCACCAAGGTTGGAAGTGCTACCTCATGAATCCGATTACGCATATCAAACGCATTGCAGGCAACAAAGTCCTGATACCCAATCGTAGAATCACAACGAAGACATTCAGTTTTCGCAAATTCAATCAAGTTGGGAGCTGCACCTTCTGCAAAGCCCAGTTGTCCTATTGACAACTCAACGCCACGCGAAAAATCAGTGCGTAATCCCTCTAGTATGGCAGGCAGCACCCCCAGTTTCGCACCTGTTCCAATCAGGATCAAGCCTTTCAGAAGACTTGAATAGTCTAAGGCGAGTTGAAGAGCGACAGCCCCACCTAAAGAATGCCCAACAGGCACTACCGTTTTTAGCCCTAACTTCTGTATTAGTTGTGCCACGATGCGGGCGAATCTCTCAATTGTAATTGCTCCTTCTAGGGGTTCAGACTCACCATGACCAGGTAAATCCAATCGAATCAGTTGGGCATGATTGGTTAAGGTAAGTTGTTCATCCCATAATCGATGACGACATAACGAGCCATGAATCATTACGAGAGGAACACCAGTTCCTTGGATATGATAATTAAGCTGTTTGTTCTCTATGGTGAGTGTTGGCATAGTTATCGAATTGAGTGATTGGGCTTTGTATTTAAATCACTCATCTTGCGTAGCAACAGGTAAATGTCCCAAATTTGGCACTAATAGCAAATTAGTGATCTTGGGTTTTTGGGGGATATCTATTCTAATTTTCGCCTTTCCCCAATGTTCAACCTTCAGCTAAAGTTACAGGAGTAAATGCTGAGGTCGAGTGTCACTACTTCAACTATACTTAGAGTAGCTAACCACCAGGTCCTTCATACCTTCGTCGACCAAGACCCCATATGATACGGGCTAATATCCAAAGAATCAAGAGCCAGATAACGCTTAGCAACGCGATAGGAAGTAGTTGTTCGGGGAGATAATATCCCTGAAGGATAATGGCTGGAATGTAGTAACAGTATTGAAAGGGTAAGAGGCTAAATACTGTTTGTATAATCGGAGGAAAGAAGCTTAGAGGGATAAGTCCGCCACCCGCGATGATCATGAGTAGACTGAGGAGGTTGCGAAGCCACCATTGGCGGTTAACCCAGAAGGTTCCCAATGACATGGTAAATACCAAGAGGAAGGCAACCAAATAGGCGATGATGAAGAAGGGAATGAAGAGTATTAAGTTCGTTAGTGTTGGAAACGGTAGGGGGATGAAAAGCATAGCAATCAGATAGGTGATACTTCCGAAGATTAGGTAGAGAATGGAACGAGGAAGTTCGCTGAAGAAGCGAAAGCCTGAGTAATCAATGGGTTTAGAGAGATATGAGACTAAGGGACCGCGATCAATATCTTGCTCGATTTGCACACTTAACCGCCACCTTGGCAGGGCACGGGCAATAATCAGGGCTATAAATAAATAGCTGATGAGTTCGGGATAGTTGAAGCCACCTATTACGTTGGTACCATTGAGAAGCCAGGATTGGAGATAAACAATCCAGTAGACTATCGATAAGGCAATGAGTTGAGTAGGAAAGAATGCAAAGCCGGTCAGGAAATCTACGGTGTACTGCCGGGAATTTCGGAAGGAAATCCGGGCCACCGCAATATAGCTTTCCATTCGTTTTCGATCAGCCATTGTATCTACCCTCCTACAGGTTGGTAACGTCTGAGTCCCCGACTCCATACCACACGAAGAACTAGCAACCACAGAATCACAAGCACTCCCGCAATTCCTAGATAGATTAGTGCAGGACCCAATGGAAGCAGATTCAGCATTATCATTGTGGGTACAGTGGAGATGAAGATAACAGGAAAAACAAAGAGCAAAAAGTACTGCACTCCTACAGGCATTACATCAATGGGCATCCTTGCGAAGTTATACTCTAGCGCATCAGAAATTTCCAATAGCCCTTCATTTCTCCCAATCCAGAACGCCAGACAACACAGACAGGCCCACAATAGATACAAAGCAGCCTGTCCCAGCAGTAAGGCGATTACTCCGAACACAATACTAAACGGAGTTACCACTAATCCAAAGGCTAGCACCGATAATGCTAACATCACCCCACCAACCCCAACCTGGACCAATCCTCCAGCCCAAAAGGAGGTAGCCAGAATTTGGTAAATTGAGCCAGCGGGACGAATTTGAAATGTTTCGATTCCGATTTCGGTGATATACCAGTGTGTTTCCCAAATTCCCATCCAGAAAAAGGCCCCAAATCCCCAAGCGACTTCGGTCATTCCAATGAGAAATGTGAGTTCACCTTGCCCCCAGACAACCCAGCCATATCCAGTGAGAATGGGGATTTGATAGGTGATGACGCCCCAAAAAAGCACATACATCGCTAGGTTTACGGATGTGCTGAAGAAGGCCCCGAAAATCTGAATTTTGTTTTCAGCTACTCGAAGAAAGGATAATCGAATATAGTCGGGTAGGAGTCGTAATTGACGAAGGACATCTTTAGTTCCCATCTAAACGACCTCCGGGGATTTGTTCGAGGCTCGTTCTTCCTCGCCAAAGATTTCTCGTATGATGTCTTCCAGATTGGGCTCAGTCACTTGAATATCATCGACTGCTAAAAGGGTCATTGCATTTTGGAGAAAGTCAGAAACTAGCAGCTGATCTTGATTGATGCGAAATTCCACTTGCCCATTGTTGACTTCCAAATTGATAACACCGGGCAGCTCGTTCAGTTGCCGTTGCCAATTTCTGGCTTTGGCTTTCTTGTAAAGAATTCGAACCTTGCGTTCATTACTCCATTGACGTTTAAGCTGTTTTTTGGGTCCATCAAACCTAATGTTGCCTCGAGAGATAAGTATGATGCGGTCCGAGAGTTCCTCGACATCTCGCATACTGTGGCTGCAAAGTAGAACGGTGACATTCTCTTCACGGTTAACCCGTCGAATGAAGTCACGGATCCGTTTTTTAGCCACGACATCGAGCCCGACAGTGGGTTCGTCGAGGAAAATCACCTCTGGTTGGTGGAGTAACGCAGCGATGATTTCGCACCGCATCCGCTCGCCTAATGAAAGGCGTCGAGGAGCATTATGAAGGTGTTGCTCGATATCCAGAATCTCGGTGAACTCCTTTAGGCGTTCATCGAAGATGGGTTTCGGGACATTGTACATCTTCTGATAGAGTTTCAAGCTCTCGAGCACCGGAACATGTGTCCAAAGCAGCGTTCGCTGGCCAAAGACGACTCCATACCGCATGGCACAAGCGATGCGATTGTGGTAGGGATCCATGCCAAAAAGGCGCACCTGTCCTGAAGTCGGGTGTAGGATGCCGCTAAGCAATTTGACCGTAGTAGATTTGCCTGCCCCATTCGGTCCAAGGAGTGCAACGCATTCACCAGGGTGAATGGCAAAACTGACATCATCGAGTGCTCGGATCTTTTGCTTTTCACGTTTAAGAAAGCCGATAAATCGTCGTGCAGCACCTTTGCGTGGACGATGGAAGGGTTTGGTATAGATCCGTACTACATTGTTAATTTCTGCAATTGGTTCCTGATTTGGGGGCATGGCTACGCCTCCTGTAATTTAATGCGGAATAACAGAGATTAATATAAAAATATTTCTATAAGATTTAATGACTATCTAATCTTATTTGGACTAGCCCTGTCGCATTTGACCGCTGCAAACTTTCCTTTCTCAGGCATCTTGGAATCACCCCAAAGGGACTACTGACAAAAGAAACGCCAATCTCACTATCCACATGGCAAAAAGGGCTAATTATCCAGTTTGAACAATTCCACCAGATATGCCTCGATATCGGGTTAACCTAGGCTAGATTAAAAATATTTCTCTCAAGTACTCACTGAAAGACGGAATCAATCTATTTACACGATTTGGGCTAATCGAGTGCGAATTCGCCATCTTTTTCTAAAGTAACTACACGAATATTCGAGCTGTCTTCAATATGCTTTCTGAATGCAGAGTCGCCTTTATTCCAGAGATGCATGGCAATGGCGACCTTGGGCTTGATTGCCAACGCTGCATCTGCAGCTTCCTTATTGTCCATGGTATATGTGTCGCCAGCAGGTAGAAGAGCAACGTCAATGGAACCAAGCTCTTTCATTTCAGGAATGAAATCTGTGTCACCAGCATGATAGATACTTTTGCCACCAGCCCTAATTACATAACCGACACCCAACCCTTTGGGATGATAGGGTTGCCCAGGTGAGCGAAACCGAGTTAGGTTGTATGCCTCAACTGCACGAATATGGATATCGCCAACCGCATGCTCTTCGCCTGGTTTCAGGGAATGGACTTCGCCCCCAATTTTAGCCCTACAATCAGCTGGTGCGATGACAAGGGTATCGTCTTTACGTACACTTTTGATCTTCTCTGGATCACAGTGATCGTAGTGAGAATGAGTGGAAAGGATGATGTCAGCGGGCTCCTTAGGATTAGCCCCTTGCTCAAGATCGATATAGATGATTTTTGTATCCGCTTTAATTTGAAAGCTAGCGTGTGCTAGCCATTTGATGGTAACCGTCATTTGAACCACTCTACTGCTAGAGGAGTGCTATTGCTATTAAAATCCTCACTAAATCAAATGACCGTTGCAGAGCTTCGAAGCTCTAGTAAGTGGTATGTCTTTTTATGTCGAAAGTCAACTCATTGAAGACCATCGAAGCTCTGAAAAATAGCCTGCTTCGAATATGAATGGATGTTGTTCTGAAATGTCTGAAGGGCCTGAGAAAGTTACGGTTCCATTGAATCAATCCCTGTATATGCTTCACCCGTATAATGCAGCATTGGTCTCATCGAAAACTAATGATGGGCAAAACAATGTGTTGACGATTGCTTGGATTATTCCCACCAGCGTAAATCCACCTCTAATAACCATGAGTATCCGAAAGGAGCGATTCTCCTACAAAATTATCCAAGAAACTGGTGAATTCGTCGTTAACATTCCCACATTTGATATGGCAGAAAAAGTCATTCGTGCTGGACGCATGAGTGGGAAAAATATTGATAAATTCGCTGAACTTCCTCTCACTGCTCGAAAAGCCAAAATGGTGAAAGCTCCCCTCATCGAAGAATGTGTCGCCCATTTAGAGTGCAAAGTATGGAAAACCTTCGAAGCCGGTGACCATGACCTCATCGTTGGAGAGATAATGGCCGCCCACGTCATTGAAGGTTATTTCTCAAAAACCTGGGACATCACAAAGTTTCGTCCCTGTCAACACACAGGGAAACAATTCTTCACTACGTGTTCACTGGAAGCCGTTGAGATTAAATTCTAGCTTTTCCGAAAAAACCATCAATGACTCGCCATCGGTGATGACATAATTAATTACAGTGATTGCGACGAGCGATACTAAGACGGAAGAGAAGGAATAAAAACAGATCAGTCGGAAATCAAGACTTTATGCAAGTTTGATCTTTCTAGCCATGTTCCCTGTAGTCGCAGTTATCTGGTTGATTTTCTTTGCATCTGCCCTGCAACCGTATGAGAAGATTATCACACTTTTGCTCATCTTTCTTGTATTAGGAGGGCTTGCCATTCTTCCTTGGCTCCCTGTTTTATTTCCACGTGAACCTCTCAGTAGTTCACCATTTGAAGATTTATAGTGCCTGATTGTTTGCATTGGAAATCTAGTTAATTATCCACTATTATGGTAAGGTTCATCTTGATATCCAAAAAAAATTGAAATGCCTGATTTCACTTGGATTCAAGGTCAGCTAAGTCTTTCTCTACTTCCAAGAGCGTTGCCCTTAGGTTGTCTTTGATCTGGAGTAAAAAGCGCTTGCGCTCGTCAGGTTCCAACTGTGATAACAACATACGCGGCATCTGTTGAAAGGGACGATCAGAGACAGTCTGCATCATTTGAGAAATCATTTGCACCATATGCTGCACTTGTTTCTTGAGATAGCTCTTGCCTGATTTGGTTATAGAGTAGATAGTTCGCTCCACTTCCCCTTTGAAATCCTTCTTACTAAACACATAGTGTTCTTCTTCTAGCTTACTCAGGGTGTTATACAGGAGTGAGTGGGAGGGAATCCAGGCACCTCCTGTTTGTTCTTCAATCTGTTTCATTAGCTGGTACCCATGCATCGGTTCGTCACTGAGCATTCGAAGGATTGAAATGCGTAGGAGTACGCCCTTTGGACGTTGAAAGAATGGCGCAAATGCCATATCCAATAATGAATTACGAAAGCTTATATGTGTTTGTTAATTTCATGTCAATTAAAGACACAATTAGCATGATTCATCCATACCACGCCCAATAGGTGAGATCCATGACTGAACCTCAATCAACACAACCCGATGATGCAATAGTCCCCCTTTTCGATTACGAATCACACACCTCCCGATACATCATCGAAGCAACAGATCTTTGTAAAACCTATGAGATGGGACCTGTTGCTGTTAACGCCGTAAAAAACGTGAATCTTCAGGTACTCCCCGGCGAATTCTTGGTAATTTTAGGAGTTTCAGGTAGCGGAAAATCTACGCTCCTCCATTTATTAGGGGCATTAGACAAGCCAACTTCCGGTCAAGTCTTTGTTGAGGGGCTTGATCTCTCCACTCTAGACCATAATCAACTGGCAGACGTGCGACTAAGACGCGTAGGCTTTATTTTCCAATTTTTTAATTTAATGCCCCAACTCACTGCCCAAGGGAATATCGAATTACCCCTTAAGTTTGCGGATGTCCCATCGGCTAATGCACACCGACGAGTCCAGGAATTACTTACACGCGTCGGGCTTGGGGAACGCCGAGGCCATGTTCCTTCAGAATTAAGTGGTGGTGAACAGCAGCGTGTGGCTATTGCTCGTGCCCTCTCAAATAATCCTCGGATTATCTTAGCAGATGAACCCACTGGAAACCTGGACACCAAAACGGGAGCCGAGATTATCTCTCTGCTTCGTCAGCTAAACAAGACCCAAGGGCTTACTTTCATCGTGGTAGGTCATGACACACGATTAACAACCGTGGCAGATCGCGTCATCGAAATGAGAGATGGCGAATTCATTGCTGAACGTGCAGGTGGAGGACTGGAGGTGATTCAATGAAATTTCGAAACATTCTAGGGTTATCATTTACGAACATGCGGCGTCGAAAAACCCGAACCATCCTTACAACCTTAGGTATTGTTGTGGGTATCATGGCTGTGGTTTCAATTTCGGCCCTCGGTGGCGGCTTTGAAGCCCAAGTGACCACCCAGCTCACCGAAGGATTATCCATGGATATTCTCACCGTGTTACCAGGTGGCATTTTTGGAAGCGGCGGATTCACTACATTTACCATCAATGATACTAATAACATCCAAAATATTACCGGTGTTGAGGCCACCTTACCTTTTTCACAATCCAGCACAACCGTGTATAATGAAACAGGTGGCACACTAGGTACTCGGATTGTTGGTCTGAATTTCACTGATCTTGAAGCAGTATACGGTTCACATTTGACATTTTCTAGTGGTGATTACCCAGATCCTGGAGAAAATGAAACCTGCGTGATTGGTTATTTAGATGATCCCATTGCCATCGCAGGAGACACCATCATAGTGGAAGTTCGACTTGGTTTTAGCTCCCCCTACGTCAACTATTCTCTAACTGTAAGCGGAATTCTAGAGGAAGTTGGGTTTCTTGGTATGCTTCCTTTCGATCGCAACGTCTTCCTTCCCTTAGACACTTATCAAACGATTTTCGATACACAGAATATTGATAGTATTCATGTTCGCATTGCCGATCCTTCGCTAGCTGACGCTGTTGCTGATGAGATTAGTGACGCTTTTGATGATGAGGTACTCATTTTTGTGCCAAGTTCAATTATTAATACCGTGTTAAGCATATTTGACATTATGGAAATCTTTCTCCTGGCCATTGCATCTATTGCCTTACTCGTCGCTGGCATTTCAATTCTCAACATCATGCTTGTGTCAGTTATGGAGCGAACCCGTGAAATCGGAATCATGAAAGCTCTCGGAGCCAAAGATCGAACTATCCTAAGCCAGTTCCTCTCCGAAGCAGTCCTGCTCGGAATCATCGGAGGTATTGTAGGAATTGTGATGGGGTTCCTGCTTGCCTATGGAATGGGATTGATGCTCCCCGCCCTCTTCAGCGGAGGCTTTGGAGATTTCGGAGGCGGAGGTGGAGGAGGATTTGGCGGATTCAGCGGATTCAGCGGAAGCGCTAATTTTACTCTCGTCCCCGTTTTACCGATTGAAACCATTTTCATCGCCGTAGGATTTGCCATCCTTGTTAGTGTTATCTTCGCGCTTTACCCAGCACGCAAAGCTGCGAAACTTGATCCTGTGAAGGCTTTGCGCTATGAATAGTTCTATAAATATCCGATAAGGCGCCTTAGAGCTGAGTCTCTGTATATGGCGCTTTCCCCCTGGTTGATGTAGAGCCGGTTTTAATGGCATATTATAGTCACTAAATATTACATATAATGATTTAAATAAGAAAAGAGCTAACAGGAGATGCTAAGGTTCAGCGTTTTGACGTCAACCAGCAAGCTCTCCCCAGTGATTAGTGGTACACGTCGGGCAATCCTTGAGTGCTTGCTAGTACAAGATGCCAATGCGGTCTTTTTAGCCGAGCAACTCGGAATCAACATCAGTGCCATCCGAGGGCATCTAGATGTCTTAGAAATTGCTGGACTCGTTTCCTCGCGTCACGAACAAGCGAAACGTGGCCGCCCCAAACGCCTCTATTCACTAACACTACTCGCTCACAGTCTTTTTCCAAACCAAACAGCTCAACTCTTCTCAGCCCTTATACACGCAATTATCCGTTCACTCAATGTCAAAACCAGCAACTCACTCATTAGACAGATGATAACCAACCTATGGCACCAAATTCTCCCCAAGCCACCTAGTGGAAGTCTATTAGACCAGCTTTCCAATGTTGCCCAGGCCCTGGACACTTTTGGATTCTATGCATCCCTCGAACCTGCGGATGACCAGTTTGTAATTTTGGTTCGCAACGATGTGTTTCGCCTTGCGTTGCACGCCCTTCCCGAGGAGCAAGCACATTATTTTCAGCAAGAGTTCTGGAAACGTCTGAAACGAATAGTTGAGGAAATTGAGGTTCGAATCGAGACAGAACAGGATTCAGGCCAGAATCAGCTTCGTGTTTTCGTCGAGGAAAGAAAGGAGTAATGAAGGATGTCAATAGGGAAAACTAAGAAATCCATCATTAAGGACGAAAAAATAAGTGATCGCCTTCTCGAAATCGGGAAGGACTATTTATCCGGACAGACTCTAGAAGCTTTGACAGAGCTTTCGAGTCTTGGGCCCATGGAGTTCTCTGATGCCTTCCACGTTCTGGATAAACTTGGACCGGCTATTAGTCGTCGAGAGCAACGCCTTCTGCTAGATCTACTCACAGAAGTTGTAGTCCTCAGCCAATGTGACGTAGGCATGGATAAACATGTTCTCCGCGACTATATGAAGAAACGAATTCGCAACAGCGGGACCTTTGGTGTATTCATCTTTCAGATTATCCAGCAAATCAATGGGCTTCGCCACACCTAGACACACCCAGAACTATCTTCAAAAAGAAAGACACATAGGTCAGAAAAGAGTCTGAAAAAGATTCAAGACTAAGAACCCCATACCTGAGCAACAGGCAATCGAAATGTGATATTGCTATGCGATATGAACTAATCCAGGCAAAATCCCTACTTTCCAAGCCCCGTTATGGAGATGCTTGGTTTCACAGCAATCGCTCCATGAACTCTTACCGAGGCTGCGAACATGGCTGCGTTTACTGTGATGGCAACTGTCAATACTATCGCATCGAGAATTTTTACACCCATATTCGAATCAAAGAAAATGCTCCCCAAATTCTTCGAAGGGAATTAGAAAGAGCCAAGTTTCAGTCCCAAAGTAAAATGAAATCGGATACCCTTCTACGATTTGTAGATAACCATGACGCAACGAAAATAATGGATCAGGGACCAAACAAAATTATCATTGGAGTTTCTGGTGGGGTTTCGGATGCCTACCAACAAGCCGAAGAAGAACACCGAATTACACGTCAAGTCCTTGAAACACTCTATGATTTTCAGATGCCGGTCTTTATCCTAACGAAATCCGAAATGGTGTTGCGAGACTTAGATTTATTGAAGGAGATGCACAAACAGGCTTTTGTCAGTGTATGTTTTAGCATCACGTTACATGATGAGGAAATGAAAGCGATTTTTGAGCCAAAATCTTCAGCGACGTGGGAACGATTTGCTGCTCTAAAACAGATTCGAAAGGCAGGATTATTTGGTGGCGTCTTTGCATACCCGTGTATTCCCGTTATTGGCGACACAGAAGAGAATATGCAAAGCCTTGCAAGAGAGGCGAAAACAGCGGAAGCAGAATTCATCCTATTCTCTGGGATGACTCTCAAACCTGGCCGTCAGAAGGACTATTTCTTCAATGTTGTCCGGCGGCAGGTCCCTAAGGCATATGATCTTTTACAGCAGATCTATGCGAACAATCACACATATGGATACCCCATTACCGAACTGCTTCCCGTCAATGTAATGATTCAAGGACGAAGAATTTGTCAACAGCAAGGAATTTCCGACCGCTCCCTGCGACATCCAATACCTGATGAACCCCCAATTAATACCAGGGTATTAAACCGACTTCTTGATATCGTCTTCTATAAGTCGATGGTCCTCGGAAACCAAAGAAGGATCTGGCAGCCGTACTATGATGCTGCTATTCGTATTGAGAAAGGTGTTAAGGACCTCACAAAACTTGACCAAGAAGGCGTATTAGAAGAACAGCTTGCACTCACTTCAACGATTGCTAATGAGATTCGAGCAATTATCCGCACAGGTTCTTGTACCACGTTACGCGATATAATTGCGGAGCTAGATAAGCTAGCGGAATAAATCTGTTTTAAGAAGAAAAACCTAAACAATCTATGATGAGATCGGAACACAAAATGTTTCTTATCTGCCAATTAGATTAAAGATGCAACCTGCTAGCTGATACGAAGGGTTTTATATTCTAAATTCGAAGACAGCACATCTAACATGAAGTGGATCTATTATGACAGATATTGAAACTGTTTCAACACTTCTCTTAATTGCAGGAATACTTCAACTCATATTTGGCGTTCTCTTAATCTTCGGGGTATTGACAATCCCCCTAGCGATTATTGGAATCGTTTTCGGTGCCCTCTGGCTGCAATGGCGACAGGAGCCCTACGAACATAAGACAGGAATGATTGTCACCGGAATCCTTGGAATACTATTCACGGGCTTAGTTCCTGGCATCCTCGCATTAATCGCAGGAGCCATGCTCCCCAACGGAAAAGGTGGGGCATAAAGAAACAACGAAGCTATTGACTTAGATTCTTTACCACTTGTTTACAGAAACTCACGGCTCTCGTATCAATGCCTGTGCCTAAATTGAGAATGGAAGAACAAGGAGATCTACAAGCGCAATAAGAGCTACTAGTCGATGATGCCAATATCCCTACAAGCATCTTAACCATTGGAGAGCTATTATCCGAAATCAGTAACAAGGCACCTATTCTTCTGATTTCGCTGAATTTTTCCACCATGAGGGCACTTTGCCATGTTCGATAAGAGTTTTGATGATGAACGGCATCGAATTGAATTGGGTCATACACAGATTGTATTCATCTTCGGTGACTTCATAGGTTGGGGGAAGACAATGGAGAAGCATCCCATTTCGACTACCCATCAAATGCTTCACCTTATCACAAGGAAAATCATCGCAAGTCATGCAAAACTCAACGCCCCGCTCTATTGCGCAGGGTCGTGCTTTACATTCTTTGTCTGCAAGTTTCCCATCAGCTTTACAACCATCGCATTGAACATTCTCAGCTGTATAATTTTGATGCCCGAAATATTTCCGCCACCCATCAACAAGCTGTTGACGAGTTTCTTTGGCCGGAGATCTTGCTGCACAAAGGTGGCATCGATACCCACAATAACCATGCATCTCAGTCATGTGAACCACAATGAAATAATGTCTATAGCCCCGTTAAGAGCCTAACGATATAGGACACTATCAGCATTAGGCCATTACTTGGGTTTTAAGAGCGGGAGGCATTTTTTCAATGGCATAGCGGAGGGCTCGTCGAGGCATCTCATCCTTCTTTTCCATCACGTATTCGAATACGTGATTTTGAAAATGTTTGGTGGCTTCTTTGAGCATCCATCCGTACCCGTTTTGTACATACTTGCGTGGGTCAAGTAGCATAGCTTCGGCGACATCGAAAATATACTTGGAGTGCACCCCACGTCGTAATCCATAGATTAACGAAACTGCTGCAGCTCGAAGAATCCATGGATTATCTGAACTAGCCCAGCTTTTCACCTTCGATGCAAATTCTGGGAATGCATAGAAGAAATAGCCTAGTGTGTGAGTGCAAAAATCATCGACTCCACCCCAAGTCGACAGATAGAGTTTCGTCCACTTCTCAAAGAGTGGAAAATGCTGGGGTTCGAACTGGTTTCGGAGCCGATAGGACCAGTCGAAGGCTATGGTTCGATATTCCCAACTCCACTTTTCTAATAGGGCATTACACAGCGAGAGTATGGTAGTAATGTCTTGAATCCCATCCGCTTTCAGTTCTTGAAAGAGAGAAGCGCTTACCTTTCGAACCGTCGGGACATCAAGAGCAGCGACCCGTACTCGTCGACTATAATCAGAAGAAAGAGAGACGGGGATGAAGTAATAAAGGCCTTTATAGCCGGATGAGAAGTCCTCATACCAATCCAGTTTCATGGCTTGTGAAATGACTTCAGGATATCGGTGTGTAGACTTGCTAATTTCGATTAATGCTCGTCTTGTTTTCGCAACTATACCTTCAGGCGTTGCCATGTATTAGCACCTTCCTAATGTAAGTTATCCCGTTCACCCACCAACCGCCACCTTTTATTTATAACGAGGAGTATGGAATGTGGTTTCGTATGGGGCTTAGGGATTTAGAATATGCATATGAACGATTTCGACTCGATCGTAAAATCATCAAACCCTACGATGATGAGATGGCGATGGTCAGTCGAATCCAAGGCTATGAGGCACATTTTTTCCCCTGGGCAAGTTGGATACTTACTGCCCTCGGTAGTGTTGGAATGTTCTTTAGTTGGGGAATCATCGCATTTGCCAATCTCTGGATTTATGGTTCCATATTTTCCTGGATAGTCGTTGATTTAGTTGCAGCATCTTTCCTACTTTTGGGGATTTTTCTCGCTGTAATGTCTTTTTTTCTCCGGAGAAAGTATATGGTTGTGTCAATTGATGGGATATCACTTCCACGAGTCTTTGGGGATAACCATAATATTCCATGGCCTTCCATCAGGCGAATCACTTTCGATGTCAAGGGACTTGATGTTGTTGATCTCATCATCGAACACGATCAACAGAAAACGAAAACAAATCTTTGTTTTTACACGAATATCTATCTAGCTGGTGCAAAGAAAGAAATCCGATTGGTCCGTGTTCTTCAAGCGTATTTACGATTCCGCGTCTACCGTCAGGATGTTGAACCAATACGACAGCAGATTAAGAGAGACCGGACCATATCGCATGGACTTCCCCAAATTCTCGCTGGTATTGTTGTTGGTATCTGGTTCCTGGGAGCTCGAGGGTTGATGTATTTCTTTGGATGGTTGATAGTCATCCCTTGTCTTGCAATGGCTTTACCACTATCGTTTCTAGTTCTTTTCGGAGTAAGCATTTACCAAACACGAAGATGGAATAAGAAAATACGAAATGCCGTGATCGCATGCATCCTCGGTATCATAATATGCTGTATCATTATCGTTCTGATGATACTACCTCTTCTACCTTAACGATTCGATTAAAGAAAAGTAAGCTGTAATCCCGAACCATAAGGTTCACATCTGCTCGCTAAATTCAATCTCAGATGCGAATTTCTGAACTTACCGGGTTCCGTGGAAATATATTGGACATCTGAACTAGCCACAAATATGCCATTATCGAAGAATGCAAAGATCATCACTGCAATTGTGGTTATTGCATCTATGGCGATAGCAGTACCAATTATCGGGTTCTCGCTATTGAACCCTGCTGGTGTTCATTTCACATTGTTAGAGAATGCAGGCGTAATGATTGAGGCAGAGGGTTACCGAATATATGTTGACCCTATCAGTCTGCCCGATGGTTATGAGAATTTACCTGCCGATGTTGTTCTTATCACTCATCCACACGGTGATCATTATGAGATTGCATCCATTAACTTGATTCAAAAAGATAGCACTGTCAATGTCTTCCCAGAAACTATGACAACAGAAATAGCCGTACATGATGGAGTAGGTGTGTCTCCACGGGATGAGCTCCAGTATGGGCCGGTCAGTATTACTGCGTTCTTTATGTACACCTTTGATGTGGGTGGTGGAGAAGCAAGCCACCCAAGAGAAAGTAACTGGACGAGTTATATCATCGAAATTGGTGGTGTCATCTTCTTCCATGCTGGCGATTCAAAGAACATCCCCGAATATAGCGAGCTTACTGGCACTATCGATGTGGCCTTACTTCCCTTAGGTCCTGGATGTCAGACAATGGCCAACGAAGAAGTAGTGGATGCACTCGATATAATCCAACCCCGATACTTCGTACCTATTCACTACGTTGAAGGAGCTAATATCGAATGGCTTCAAACCTACGGTCCACAATGTACAATGTGTCAAATCATGAACCTTGCCTACTGGCAAGCTACGAACTTCTTACCAACTTAGCCAAAGCATTTGCATAATCATATGGTCAAGTAACCAAACCGCTCATATGGACCCGGCGATACTATGGTCCGTTTATGGCAAGTCCTATTTGACGGTTCACAACCGGGTCCAGAAGGTGATTATACAATAATATTTCCTTGAATTTCGGTGATAACGCAAAAGCTTTTATCATATTCTAAGAGTGTATTCTCAAAAAATGAGAATTAACCTAGCGGATTGATTCACTCAACAACAAGGACATGAAGCCAGATGAAACCAACGAAGCCTGATCAGAGCACCTTTCGAAACTACCTTCTATTCTGGGGGGGACAACTCGCCTCGCTAGCGGGTACTAATATTGTTAATTTCAGCTTAACCTGGTGGATTACCATCCAAACCGGAAGCGCATTTTTTCTTGGATTATCCGCATTTTTTGCCTTTGGAAGTTTCATCTTAATTACCCCTGTTGCTGGGGTTCTCGTCGACCGGTGGTCTCGTAAGAAGGTCATTGTCATTGCGGATAGCCTTCTTGCTTTATTGAGTTTCATCTTAGTTCTCCTGTTCTTTTCTGGAATCGCTAATATCATCCATGTGCTCATCATCCAGTTAATTGGAGGATTGGTGGGAGCATTTCATGCGATGGCGATCCAAGCAATTATTCCCATCATGGTACCGCACAAACACCTTACTCGGATGAATAGCTTGAACCTATTCGCGACTGCATTTATACAAACCATTGGCCCCGGCATCGGAGCTCTTGTATTTCTCATCTTTCTGGGAGAAATGTCTCGCATACTGTTCATCGACATTGGCACATATCTTATCGCCATCGTTCCCACCCTCCTAGTAACCATTCCTGCAGTTCGTCTGAAAACATCGCTTGAGAAACCTTCATTTAGAAAAGAATTAGCAGAGGGTCTAACCTTCATCCGAAATCACTCAGGGCTACTTACTTTGCTTAGTGTTTTTGCCATAACGAATTTCTTACTTCCACCAATCTTCATCTTATTACCTCTCTTTAGCTCTAATTTCCTTGCACTAGGTGATCTCACTTTGGCAGTGATTTATCTCGCTGCGTTGATGTCGTTACAGAGTGGTAGTATGATGGTGGCATCAGCGGTGATGATGGTATGGGGTGGATTCAAGCGAAATATTATTGGAGTGTTTATTGGAATCTTTATTGGTGCCCTGGGTACAATCATACTCGCCTTTAACCCACCAGGCGTATTTTGGATTGCCGCGTTGGGCATCATCCTCATGGGATTTACTCTCCCCATCTCTAACGTCTCAAGTCAGACCATCTGGCAAAAACTTGTTCCCCCCGAAAAGATTGGTCGAGTATTTTCGGTTCGACAAACAGTTGCTCAATTTACAGCACCATTCTCATTTCTTGTAGCAGGTTTCCTTGCCCAGCTATTCTCGATTCCTCTTATCTTCTTGGTTTTTGGTTCAACCCTAATCGGTGTGTTGCTGATAGCTTGGATCTTCACAGGTCTCCCCCGAGTTGAAGAACACCTCGTAGTCGAGGAAACAATAGCAGAAACAAATCAGATGTCAGTTGACCAAGGCACAGAGACACCAGATACTTGAATCCCAAGAGTAGGTCATCGTTGCGGTATCTGGGAAATTTCGGGATAATTTCAGGATAGGTACAAAAGTTTTAGGCAGGAAAAACGGGAGTTGAGGTATGACAGAATTTCTCAACGTATCCGTCCAGAACGGTCAACTCGTCCCTCTGGGATATGAGAATATCGCCACAGCTATTGATGAGGTGAAATTTGAGGGGAACAATGGCCGTCTTACAGTCTCTGATGTCCGTCTGGTGTGGTATAAGGTCGAGAAAAAGAAAGGCGGAGGATTATTTGGTGGCTTTGCCAAAGCGCTTGCAGTCGGTGTAGCGGGATCCGTTGCAGCCGATGCTGCTCGTCGCCATGGAGGGTTTGCAGGTCGAGCGCTTAGTCGAGGGATTCGACATGCAACACACGCTACCGCTACGGCAATTGTGATTGACTCCCTATCCAGTAACGATATGGTTGCCAGAGGACAAGGGGGAGATGCGGAGTCTTTAGCAATTCCGCTGATGGTTATTGATAACATCGACAGCCCACAGAAGAAACTAGTCATCACTTTGACCAGCGGAGAAGATATCGAATTTGAAGGAAAAAAGCCCCAAATGTTCGCGGTCATAGAAGCTCAAATTGAAGCCGCGAAAACCAAGAACAAATGCCCCTTCTGTGGAACCCATGTACCTTCTGCGGAAACCCACTGCCCCCATTGTGCAGCCCCAGTTAAGAGTGGAGCTTCAGGTCCCTCTACACCTTCTACTCCAGTTGCTGGACCAACCATGATGCCCGGTGGAATGCCAGCCATACCTCAAGTTCAATGTCCACATTGCAAAAACACGGTACCAATTAGTGAACGATGTAACCAATGTGGAAAACCACTCATTGTTCATTGTTCCAAGTGTGATACAGACTATCCCCTTTTTATGTTCCAAGGCAGCTTCTGCCCAAAATGTGGAAACAAAATCAGATAAGCAACCGACCCATACAAGTAGATTCTCCAGATGGTGAATTGATTTTCGATATGCCATCTAGACTTGGAATACGCATCCTAAGATGACGATTCCAGTCGCATGGAATCGAAGGAGTCGATATTAAATCTGGAAAGCAAATTTATTTGTCTTGGTGGAGTGGGTATGACTTGTTGTGAACTATCCACAGAGACTGAGCATTTTTATTCGCTAAGGTAACCCCAACATGATACTCTTCTAGGTTTAGAAAGTCTTAAAAGAACCCATTGAAAAGACTTGGCTGAGGTATGGTTTTTGCAGAGTAACAGGAGTCAAAAGGCTGACATAACGTGGTTAGATAAAGCGCGGAATCGCTCAATCGTGGTGACCCTGACCATTTGGATGGCGTTGGGAGCCCTTGTGGGTCGTACATGGTTCCTTGCAATACAGTATCTTCCAGTGTATGGGCCTCCTCCTGAGGTTCTGGTGGCCGTAGAGTTCTTTCGCGCCTTTCGGATAGGTTACGGTTGGTTCTTCGTCGCTGTCTGCACGAGTCTTGTCATTCTCCTTCAGGTCTTTATGACGCGGGCTCAATTGCGGCATATCGGGACGACCACCGCAGGGAATAACAGCCTCCTGCTAGCTATTGTCATCGGAGGGATAATCCGAGTAATGTGGTATCCCATGGTGGATGGATACATGGTCATTATCCTGCCTTATTTCCTGTTACTCCTTGTGGGGCTGGGGCTTCCAGGATTCCTACTTACCTATCTTCTCTATGGGCGGTGGGAAACCCAACATCAGAGGATGCTGACATTGGTGGGCTGGCGTCTTCAAGTCAGCAAATGAAAAGGTAATTGTTTAACTGCACACCTAGCTGATGCCAACGACTAGTCGATTTGTGTCCACTATACCACAATAGTTCCAGCAAATTTATAGGATCGAATCTCATTTTAGGCATTTCTTGAAATGCTTATATCATATAGCTGCAAAGGATAGAACGTGGAATAGTCAAGACAAATCTTTGTTCGAATCCACTATTTCCACGTATGGGATGGTTTGAAATGAAAAGTTGTATGCAATCGTAATCGTCTTAGTTTTAGGACTTTCGCTGGTTTTTGGTTTTACTAGACCAAACCTTGCTTACGGTGCTGACTTGAACATAGAGACTCCAAAAGAATCTAGTCATTTTTACTCTAAACCTGATAAGCACTCTTCAGAAATTGTAGAACAAGAGCAATATTGGTGGGATCGATGGGAATCCAGTAATTGGGTATCAAACACTTCTTCTAGCAGCTTTGTCAATGCAACAGGGCTACTGCCACCCATAAATGAGAGTCTCCATTCGAAAAATTGCCATCCTCTCTCCATTGACAATAACTCCACTGAAGGAGTCGATGAGCTAGCACTTCTTGGTGACCATGGAGGCACGTCAGGTCAACCTGCTGATCGCTGGAATCCAGCGCTACCAAAGTTCCCCAACTTTGAGGGTCACTGGTTTCCCAAACAGTCTCACAGCATACTCTATTTCCAGTGTGCTTTTGGATGGACTGGCAATCAACGACTAGATATTGTAATTGAGCAAGACCAGGATAGCTACTCACGTTATTTTTATGTTCGTTGTGATGGGGTGCTTGTCCATTCGTCTGTGATTGGTTCAAGTGGATTCAATGGACATGTCCTATTTTACACGACCCTTGGTTCCCATCGCATTGAACTTGAAATTTACTATGGAGGATATAAAAATCATGGGTGGAAACTTGTTTACTTCTGGCCATATACACTATCTGGCGGTCGTGCTGGAAATGTTGAGGGAGAGTACTTCCCAAAGATATATCGGTCCACGCTCCAGTACTGGGTCGAGTGTGGAGATGATACTATTCTCAACCTAGATATCCAACGAATAAATGACCGTTATACTCGGTTTTTGAGCATTTATCTCGATGGCAATACTGTGGTTTCCGAAAGAGTTGTTTCAGGCAGTCATCAATTTGAGTTCAACATAGGTGATTATGCTAATCCTCCAGACCCTGGAGATCCTATTGGTGATCCAACGATGCATGAACTCAAACTTCAGATACGCAGTGGCAGTTATTGTGAATATGGCTGGCGGGTTAATCTCTGTGCCATACACTATGAATCGGTCTTTGTTGAAGTGGATTGGATGAAGGCAGGAAATGGATGTACAGGGCATGAACCACCTGCGTCAGTCGTTGAATATGTGGAGGCGTATTATAAGGTTCATGGCTATGAACGTGTTGACTTCCAAATTAACAGTACAGGTAACCCTCATGAAGAGATGGTTGAACCAGACACTTTCCTGAACACCTATATCCCAACTTTCTTTGATCATATCAATGACAGCGAAAACTGGCGTTATGTGGTCTTCGGTCATTATGGGCCTCCAGGTTATTATGGCTATATCCACCCAGATGATACTGATTGTGCTTTTCTCGCTGATGAATATTTAGACACTGAAGAGAAACGAAGAACCACACTTATGCACGAGTTTGGACACACTCTTGGTATTATAGAACTTGATGTATATGGTGGGGAATATTACTGCGCCAATTGGGCCTGTTGTATGGCGGAGGCATCTCCACACAATATGGTTTTAGAGCCCTGGTACTGTGGTGTTCATTGGGCAACACGTACGGATCCACTCTGGAAATATTGGGGAACATGATAATGCTTGCCATCTATCAGATAATTGCAAAACGGGATTAATGTATAAAGTGAATACTCTCTCCCTAAAGGCTTCAATAAGTTCTATTGGCTTCAGTGATTCAAGTTGGTCAAAAGTTACATCTGCGGAAAAATGTAGTTTGTTGTTCTTTCGAACCAAGAGATTAGTATAATTCGGCTTTCTATAAATCCCATGCCTACCTCGCCTTTTAGTTCGGTGAAAGTAATCGAAGACTTATTTGATTAACAATAATTTCTCTCACATTGGAATTATCATAAACTCAACGGGATTCATGATTAGATAGCCTATTTCATGTGAGTCTAGAAATAATTGTATTTTACCATGTCCCAGCACAATCTTCTATCTTCCTCGAAGCCGGGATAAAATAAGCTTAACTCATGCTTTTTTAACAACACTTGAACGGCTCATACCAGAGACCAGTCATAATTTACATTAAACAAATGGTGTATCAAGTTTACATGACTTCAACCAGCCATGTTCAATTCAAATCGAGCCGAGCCTTAAAGATGGAACCATTTTAGATGGCATTATTGAATTCTTTACAGTAGTGGTTTGCTTCGAAAATAGAGTAGGGATGTTGGATGAAGCTGCTCAAATAGGAGGATATTATCACATTCACTCGTATTAGAGAAAGTCTATTTGTTCTTGATTAAAAAATATAGATACCCACACGGTGTGCCTGCAGGCAGCTTAGGAAAATATTTACCCCTTTGTCAAACTTCTGGTGTATGCCAATTTACTGACTCGAAAGTGTCATAATGCCCTATTCCAGATAAGATGATAAACGTTAATTTTGTACAAAATCTTGCATAATAAGCCCCAAAACTGTCACAATTACACTATTTCTACTATTTCTAGCTTCAACGAGATGCTAATTAGTTGTTACTTCCTCTAAACACGTCGGTTGTCCTGACAAGCTCGCAACGGATTCAAGGGACAATCGTTACAGAAAGCGAGCTTATAATATTCTCCTTCTAAACTGCTGCAATCAATAGAAAAGCTGCTCCGTTTTCTCCATTTGTTTTAACAAAGGGACATCGCAGAGATAGGTCGTGGATTCAGTTATATTTAGGCAATCCTGCTTGACAAGTGTATCCGAAAAACAGACTAAAATATTGATAATAAATCACTGTTTCTGTCTTCGCCTTCGAAAGAGAAGATAAATCGTCGTAAAGAGCACAGCTACACTGATACCGGTGAAAGTCCAAATACAAGGCTCCACGGGTGCAGCTGGTGATGCGTCGATAAGCCAACAGGATATTTTTTGCAGTAGATTCCACTCGGAATCAGTATCATTTAGATAATCATAATTCGTTACTCCATCCCGATCATCGCCCTCTTCAAATTCAGGATGGGGGCTAGATAGGAATGCCGTACCTGCACCATAACGGAGGGCGATCATAGCTGGTAACTCACTGTTTGCATAGAACATAATTGGGAGTATACTTAATCTAGCACTCCAATTGAAATAAGAAGAACCAATTGCAAATAACCAATAGGAATCTGGTTCGGCGTAAAGTTGTGGTCCTGTGGATTCGTGATTTACTATCAGTTCCGAGAGATATTTCTCGCTTACACCATCATGGTGATGTTCATCATAGCACACAACGCCTTGAGCGCCACAAAGATGCAACGACACATCCGCTAACCTTAAATTATTTACAACAAACTCGGTTCCACGACAAATACTCAAGATTGATCCACCTAAAGCTACAAAGTGCCGAATCCGCTCTATACCTAGAGGGGTGAGCTCTCGATAATACGCATTGGGATTAGCTGCAGGAAAGATAACAAGATCGAATTGGAACAATTTCCCGTTTTGAACATCCAGTCCATCAATTACTTCTACCGAGGCATTCATCCACTCATACATGTATTGCAGAGCTATAGCGCTGCCATTATTATTACTTTGACGCCCGTGAAATCCTATGATTGCAACTCGTACATTAACCAAGTCTGACCTTGTTTGAACAATCGTAGCATCAAGCTCAACGGTTGGAGCAAATATCATTAAACAACTTAAAAGACTGATAAAAAGAGAGAGACCCAGCCAATTCCACTGAGTTAGATGAGAGGAATTCATTGATTCTCACCTTGGTAAAGAGGAGTTAAGACCTGTTTTTTCCCTGTAAATACTTTTAGAATTCGGAATAAAAAGCACATTTGCGATGGCGAAGAATAAAGACGCCAACCACTATGATTACTTCGACGACACCGCCATTAAGAATTAATGTGACCACACCTAATCCAAGTTGATAATTAGGTGATGCATCAACAAGCTAGCGAGAAACCTTACAAAGTAGATTCCATTCCGAATCTGAATCAGTGAGCTTCTCATATAGCGGTTATGGATCAAATTGGTCTGTGACAGCTCACCACGACCACAGCGCTCCTCATATTCAGCATGTGGACTTGACAGAAACACTGTTCCTTGGTCATAGTGAAACGTCACCATACCTGGGAATCCTGTATCAGCAAACACCAGGATAGAATTCAATCCAGACTAGTTAAAGGCCATCTTGGAGAATTCAATGAATTCAGATCCAGGTGTTTTAACCCGATATCTTTTTTATAGCGTTTGCTTTAATCAGCGGTAAGCAGTTGGCGATTTATATCTTCCAGCGGGAATCGTCAAACTACAGCTTTAGAAAAATCGAACTATAGTGAGATTTGAAAAGATGAACCGAAATATTTGGAAAATCAGTCTCTTAATAATTAGTCTACTAGTATTTCAATTCGGGATTCCCCCACAGCTTGTACAAGAACAACCAACATCACCTTCAGTGGCTGCAGTTCCAGCTCCAATTAACGGCATAACAACAGTTGTCATCAATGACACCGAACCTCAAGAGAGCTTCGAAGTTCAGATAATTGAACCTGGAATTTACCGATTTAACATCTCTTACTTCGTTGTTAACGCAACCCCTGGAGGGGTGGATATCGACACTGATTGGTATCAGACCCAGAATATGTGGTTCCCCATTGCGGGCACATACTTCCAGACACTAGATAACTTCAATTCATATGATTTCAATAACCGACACGAAAATGACACCGGTTCTTTTGACATGGACCTTCTCTGTTTACGCCAAGGTTACATTCGAATTGATTTCGCATTAACAAGCTATTCTACCGGAGACCAAGTCACAGGGAACCTTACAGTCGAACAGCTTTTGCTGTTTGGCGCATTACCTGATGCAATGCCAATGGGCCAAAATACAACCCTTGAATGGACAACGGATCACACCTGGCAAGGATTCCGATTACATCTGCCAGAAAATAACTTCTATAATTTCACAGCGTATGGAAGCCTTAACTGGAGTACAACGGCTGGATGGGGTGGCGATGCTACCTATCATCCATTAGATGGCGTAATGCTCATCGACCTCAATTACGGAGAATATATGCCCTACCAATATTGGGATCCTGTTTATGATGTCCCAACAGGAGCCAATGAAAGTAGCGATATTTGGGGACCGTATAAGAACGAAGAAGTCTTGGTCGGAGGCGTGTATTATGTTCTAGCGCTTAGCGACGAATTTGAAATTCTAAACGATTCGTTAACCACATTCACCATGAATGTGAATCCCGTACCCACCACGCCTTTGATTCCTGGTGTACCATTGCCACTTCAATTTAATACAACTCCAAATGTCCTTGATGCCTTTATTTCAGTGACCATTCCTGAAGGACATTACTTTGACGCCTACTTCTCCAATCCATCTGGAATCAATTGGTCAGTTTCAACCTATGATGCATGGGATGGTGGCTATTGCGGACCGTACTATGAGATTTACGAAGATCCGAGTGTTAATTATACACTCCATGATACCCTCGAACATGGCTATGTTTCTGGTGAGAGCATGGGCTATCCAGCACCCGGAGTTCTCTATAACATGTATACAGAGTACTATTTTGCATATGCAACATATGCAACTTACACCAATGGATCTATCACAGGGGCAGTTCCACCCTTCGGACCAGGAGCTTCGAGTCGATTCACTACCTTCTACATGTACGTACAAGCGAACGCAATCAGTGATCCTCACAGTCAAACATTCAACATTACTGCAAATGTTGATATCACACCCTTCCCTGAATTAACGGAAACTGTGTACACTGTTGATTTTAACAGTACGATTGGTCCTTTCTACCATTGCTTCGCTCTACCACAAGTCAGTGGAGGGATCTATTCAGTTAGTGCCCTTGCTACAGAATATACAGCTACAGGTACTGTGGCAGTCTACGACTATCCTCAAACCGAAGCATTCCGAGATTGGCAGTTCATGAGCTTCATAGGACCACCACTCGGCTATGGAGATCCTGCAAGTGGAACCGGTTATTCCGAGAACACCAACGATACTGCCATGTTGAAGTATGTCTCGGTACGTGATGTCATCAACTATCTACAGGTTCAAGGCCCCGGAATAGTCGGCGGTGACATGACTGAGGCTAATGTAAGCCTTACCATCACAGCCCCAATACCCTACCCATTAGGCACCGTTGCTACAGCGAACCTTGACCCCGAGGAATTTACCACCTACACTTTCGATGTTCTTGCTGGTACCACATACCTTCTTAGTATGGAACTGAACCCCGCCGGTTTGGTTGCATACGGATACTTCATAAATATTGTTGGAGAAAGTCCATTCATCATTGGGACCTTTTACAACATCCTTATCGGCGTCAGCCCTTCATTACCATTTAGTATGACATATCAAGGAACTTTTACCGCTCGTTATACGGGACGAGTTACCTTTGCCATCGTTGGTGATGGCGTGGTCGATTTCATTATTGGACCTGCACAAACTCCAATCTCCCTTCCCATAATTGCAGCTTTCATTGCTGTTTCAGTTATCATGCTTGTGATTGGACTTTTCGTAGGTTATCTAATTTGGAAACGTCGGGCTTTCACACGTAGCTAAGCCAGCACTCCATAAATCAGGGGCGTTCCCTTAACTAACGCCCCCTTCTTCTCTTTTTTTCACCTTGAAGTAATCGAATGAACTTTGGATTATTTAAGCATCTTATGGTGAAAAGTGCAGGATATGTCCTTCAAAGAACCAGATTATGAAGCCGTATGACACGATCGGAACCTTTGGTATATTGGACTTTTCTATGCGGCTCAAGGCGCCGTCTTTAGCGCACTGGTATTTCTCCCAGAGTACCTACGTTTCCTCGGAGTTAATACCTTCTGGAGCATTGTTAGGCAAGCAGTGATTCTCCTCCCCTGGTATCTGAGAATCATCTTTGGTATCCTCTCAGACAATGTTCCACTCCAGAGCTGAGACCGCAGAAAACCATATATCTTCCTAGCGGCAGCCTTTGGCCTCATTGGATGGCTTACCATACCCGTATATAATCTCACTACGTATAATTTTTGAATACCTGTAAGGATGGTGTCTAAATATGTTACAGATTTCAGACCAGAAATCTTTGGGAGTGAAAATTTATCATTATCATCATCCGATGTGTTCACAGTAAAAACGTGAACGATTAATACAGGTGTACATGATGAGTATCAGTGATAGCCTTCGCGAACTCCCTTCAGCTGCATGGAAGGCTTTGAAAGACTATTTTGCAGGATTACGCCTGTTTTTCAATCGAGAGAATTGGAGCCATAGTGTCACCTTTATTATCACATTAGGCATCTTCATTGTTTTAGCCCTCATTCAACAGCCCCTCCGCGTTATAACCTGGGAGCCTGTGACAGGAGTCAGCCAAGGAGTTGTCAATTCGGTCAGGGTGATGGTGTTTGGAGGTTGCGGAGCCTTTGTCGGGTTTCTTCTCCTTGCATTGATTGCGATTTCTAAAAAAGGCCAGCATCTTCTTTTTCAATCCTGGTTTCGGCACGCCAGCTCTCCGCTAATGATAATCGGCTGGGCGTTGGTATTCATATTTCTCTTACCCCCCATATTCATCCATTATCCGAATTTCATGTTCGCCATATTTGGCCCCAATGGTTTATTCTTCACCGTATTCACCTGGTCTTGGATCATCATCATCTTTCTGCAAGTAATCCTCTTAGGCTATACCATCGTAAAAAGCACCAAATGGCTCATAGAATACGCAGGAATTCCAACAAGCCAGCCCTCAACAAGAAAATACTGGGCTGCGCTCATCCTCCTTCTTATACTGATTCCTATTGCCATTATCGCATGGTATCCGATTATCCTTGCTATCATGCTCAATGGCTTGAGACCTGGGGAAAACCCCCCTTTAGTTCCGCTACCTGACTTCGTCCTTTGGTTGTTGAACCTGATTCCCGGGCAATTTCGATACTATCTACTATTGGTGTCCCCCGTCATCATGATTCTTGCAGTAATTGTGCTGTTTCGCCGATTTCCCAGTGTCGCTATTGCCCTAACAGGCTTTGGATCATTGTATCCAGCATTGGTCTACTATTATCGGTTACGAGTGAACCAATATTTCATCAATTGGTCTTATATCACTCAAGTCGGTTTTCGACCACTGGCAAACTCGGGACTGTTCCAAATGTTCTTATTGATTCTCACCTTTGCCTTAGTATTACTTGGTGCAGCCAAGCTTCAACAAAACATATCACCGAACCCCTTTGGTTTGTTCGCCTTAATGATAGGTACGATTGTGTTTGTATTGTTCTGGGTGATCATTCCCGATTTTGCCATCGCTTTTGGTGTTGAATATTTTGGCATGGTTGGATCCGCTTTATCAGCATTCCTTGCCATAATCGTGTTTTTTCTCTTACCCATTGGCTATACGATTTATCGCCTTAAACAAAGCTACCATGAACTCCCCACTAATCTAACATCAGATGCAGAGAAGCCCAAAGCTGCAAACCAGTTCAGTGAATCAGCGGAGCATTTGAGAGATTCTAAACTCGTAGGAGATGAGTAGCATGACAATATTGTCTGGCCTCCAGACCATTGAGCAGCGTCTCGAAACAGAAGGCGACACACCCCAAATCCGAAGAACCTTCTGGCGGACTGTGGGCCAAATCAAGCGATTAGCCCCCAACGAAGTCAGTGAGGACATTATTGTAAGAACCACAGAAATCCGAAACCGCCTCTTCAAACCAGAAGTGGTGCTAACCATAAGGAAAGGCCTGGCAATCTTTTTTATCGTATTCTTGTTGGCAATGTTTGGGTATCTGTGGGTACTCTTATATTTCGAACCAACTCTTGCTCTGTTCATTATATTACCTGTGCCAATATTTCTCGTAGTATTGAATGGCCTCCTCTTGATAATTTGTGTCTTTGTGGCTTATGGCAGTTATCCCTGGGGAAGATACATCGGAGGGCTCATTGCCAGGGTAGATTTCGAAGGCTTCTACCGCTATTCACCCGGAGAACTGGGGTTGAAAATCGAATACGCCAGCTATTTGCGGACCACCCAAAGCCGTCGAAAATGGGTCTTTGGCTTTCCCATCATCTGGGTCTTCGGAAGCCTTATCTTTCTTATCCCGATAACCTGGATCCTAAACCCTTCAGGCATTTGGGCTCCCCTGATAATCATTAGCCTATTTGGGATATTCTACGTCGCTATTTATTATCGGAAAGTTGGTGAGCTTTACCGGTTTTTGCGAGAGCTTCGAATTGCCCGTGAAGTGAAACGAAAAAGCAAATAACTATTCACAAAATTTAGGTTTATTGTTCACGAAAAGGCTTATATTTACCTTACAACTTCTCGTGAATTGCTGGCGATTTTGATGGATGCGCCGATTAAGGTAGCTGACCTACGAGCCACAATTCAGGAAGCCAAAAATGATTTGGCATCTACCCTCAAAGCCATCGCACACCCCAAACGCTTGGAAATTCTTAGTCTCCTTGCAGATAAAACCAAGACGTTTGTTGAGTTATTAAATGCCACTCAAATAAGTCGAACCGCACTGGCAAATCATCTCCAACAATTAATTGCCCGCGGTCTCATCGTGCGACCGGAGCGTGGACTCTATCTGGCGACAAAGGATGGACAGGAGTTACTGCAGAACATTGTCGAATCGTATGTGGATTCACAGATCCGCCACTCCAATGGTCGTCGGCGCATGATGGAACGCTATATACAGACTCGAACGGGAATGGGTCGTAGAATGAATAAACTCCAAGAACTGAATTACAAAGACTATGCAGTATCCCATCTGGGAGCATTGCATGGATGTTTAGAATACTTGGGTATTGATGTTTCAAAGCCGTGGTTGTATGGAATTACCAGTCACGGGCTGATCATCAATATTTCGAAGAAAGATATCTGCCCTAGTGGCCCAACGGCGTGGAAACCTATGCCTGTATTTATGGGTGCGAGCAATCTTGGTGTCAAGTTTAGCGGCGTAACAGCTTGGCCCAATCAGATTTCGCCTACTGAGTTTGACAAGAAATTGCTCGAAGCGTGGAATTTGGTAACCAAGGCTATTGACAAAGGTCAACCATGTTATGGATGGCAGATTGGAGACGTTGCCGAGTTCTATGTGATTTATGGCGTGGACAACACTGGCTACTACTATAAAGGGTGTTTCCAAGAAGAAGGAGCAGGTCCTAAACCCTGGAAAGATATCGGAAAAATGTTCATCGAAGTCTATCGTGTGGAACGAAGTAAAACAGCGGTGGACGATACCACCCAGGTAAAAAACGCTCTTCAGTGGGCACTACGCCATGCAGCTAACGATAAGGAATGGATCTTCACCCCTCAATACCAAGCAGGACTTGCTGGTTTTGACGCCTGGATCGATACAGTTGAAAAGGGAGCAGCCATCCAGCTAGGCAATTCGTATAATGCGATTGTATGGTGGGAATGTCGTGATATGGCAGCTAAGTTTTTCCTCGAGGCTAAAGAACGGCTAAATGGAAGAGCAACACCCTTTCTGGAAAAAGCTAGCGAATTATACGGGGATGTCGCTGAGCAACTGCTGGAATTTTCCAAGTTATATCCGTTCGATAAGGATAAACTGACTTTGGATCCCATCGGCAGCAACGATACAAGCCGGAAGGCAGTTCAATACTTGAAGAAAGCACGTAAAGTGGAAAGCCAGGGTTTGAAGGTTATAGAGAAAATTCTTGAGGTATTATAACCATTAATTTCACGTGCTTATTCGATTGCCACTATTTCACGAGGGATTGTTCATAGTCTTTCACGAAGTAACGTAAATGTTTCCGACCTCGTTGAATTATAGTATGCCCCTCTTGTTCCAGAAGGGTTTTATGTTTCTTCAGACCACCAGGAAACTTGGCGTTTAATTCACCGCTGTTTTTGATGGTTCGCCAATAGGGTAAATCACGACCAGTTTCGTCTGCTGCATTTGCAGTGATGGTAATGAAAATCCCAGTGGTTAGTGTGCAACAATACTGAGCATTATATTTCGTGGCAAGGCGTTCACAAATTTGGTTCAACGTGATGAGTTTCCCTTCTGGGATTTCACTCATGATAGTGTTCACGTCTGATGGCGGTGCGAGTACAACGCTATCTCCGATTTGCGCTCCCATTTTTTCGAGTGGACGCCGGCAAGGAAATTTGGCTTCCAAGGGCACGATTTTGGGCATTCCTTTGGGGTCTTCCAGTTTTTCTTGCCACGTTTTTCGTTTATAGGGCATATTCGTCACCAAACAAAGGTAAGTACCAAATATGAGCAGGAGAAATACCATTACCTTAGATACGTGTTTATATGTTTTACTTGCCTTTATTTAAATTCATGAAGACATAATTATCACAAGTTTCGATATTTGTGTCAGCCATCAATGAAGTTCTTGATTCCCCTACGAGACTTTTGAACGTATGCAAGTTTATAATATTGTAATCAGATTTAGAACACTTGAAGCACCCTATTCTAATGTAGGTGCAGTTGAGATGAATTCGGATAATGATTTTGAGATATTAAAAAACGAAATGGTAGAGCGGTTCTATCAAATCTTTCCAGAGATTGCAAGTTTTTTGGGACTTCATGATCCATTTGACCATCAGCTAGCGAAAGGCGATTTATCTAGTGATCTAGAATTAGAGAAATTACTTGAAGAAATGGTTCAACGAATGCATGAGAATATCAATTATGAGACTATGAATAATGCAAATAAAATCGACTGGGAAATCCTTGAGCGCCTTCTGGAGGCGATAAAATTTGCTATTCATGAGCAACGCCAAAATGTGCTGAACCCCGATGGTTTTGATCTTATCGGAATGAGCTTCTTTCTGATGATTTCCAAGGATTATGCACCCTTAGAGCAGAGGATGACAGGTATGCTCTCCCGGCTTAAAGAGGTGCCACGAAATCTGAAGGAATTTCGTACACGATTTGAAAACTCAAAACCTGTAAAACTCTGGACCGAAATTGCCTTGGAAACTGCCCAGACAATACCCGGACTCTTTCAGTTCCTCATTTCGTTAGGGAAAGGACAAATTTCTGACAAGCTTCAGGCTAGCTTAGAAGAAGTAGTAGCAAAACTAGAAGAACCACTCAAAGAGCATATTAATTGGCTTCAAAATTTGCTACCAAATACAGTTACCAACTGGGCTTTGGGAAAGAAACGATTTGAGCGGTTAATTGCACTCCGTGGCCTTGGTATGACTTCTGAAGAAATTTTACAATTCGGGATGCAGTCCCTAAAAGAACTCAAAGCAGAAAGAGAGAATATTGCAGCCCAAATTGACCCCAAGAAAAGTATTGGAGAGATAATGAAAGAGATTGAAGAAGATTCGCCGGAAACTTTCGATGAGGCCTTGCTTGCAACTCGAACGGCGATGGAGGAAGCAAAGGAATTCATTCGTGAGAATGATTTAGCAACAATCTATGAAGACGATAAATTGTATGTTGTGGAAACGCCCCCCTATATGGCACCTCTGATTCCCTTTGCAGCCTTGATACCTCCATCCCGGTTTGATGATCCAAGGATTGGACTTTACGTTGTCACTCGACCCAAAGATGTCGCCAATCTAAAAAAGCAATTGAGTAATCCAAACATTCGAAACGTGGCGGTTCACGAGGCTTTCCCCGGCCATTTCCTGCAGCTGTCAGCAACAAATCGAAGTTCGATAATACAATTACTTAGCACTATGACTGGAACCCTTGGAACTGAAACGGTGGAAGGCTGGGCCCACTATTGTGAACAAATGATGATGGAAAAAGGCTTTGTGACCGGTTTGGAAGCTAAGATGATCCAACTTACTGGAGCAATATGGCGGGCGGTACGAATCATCGTAGACGTTCAATTATCCCGAGGCGAAATGACCTTCGACGAAGCTGTAAATATGCTCATAAAAGAAACTGGTATGCCCAAAGAAGGCGCTGTCGCTGAGGTCCGCCGATATACACTCACCCCCGGATACCCCTTATCCTACCTTCTCGGTAAACATCTAATACTTCAACTCCGCGATGAAATCAGACAACGAATGGGAGACCAATATACCGACAAGTTCTTTCATGACACAGTGGCTGCGAATGGTAACCTGCCAGTTTCCTTACTTAGAAAGGTATTTGATCAAAAACTTGCTTCGTGATTCACTGAGGATTACCAAATACCAGGGAAGAGCCGCCTTGAAGTGTGTTCTACATATTCGCCGTATCCATCAAGGTCATTTCGAAGCATTTGATCTTCCTTGTATGTTCGATAAATAAAGGAAAAGCTCATGATAATCCCTAATAGAAAGGCCCACCACGAGTTAAGAAGCAAGGGTGAACCCAGATAATAGAAAATTTGACCGAGGTATCCAGGATGCCTGACCCAGCGATAGGGTCCTTTTGAGATGACCTGATGATCACGCTCATTTTGAATTTTCATCACACCATGAAAGAAGGGATTTGAAACCATCGCCCACCCGAATAGTATCTCTCCAATTACGACCAACCCAAATCCGATAAGCACTAACCAGAAGGGGACAGCAAACAGCAGAACAACCCAGGTGTCAAAGAAGCCTTGATAATCGAGCCCGGCAAAGATAGGTATCAGAACTAGTAAGATAGTGAAAATCGCTAAGAAGATCTTATCATAACGGTGCATGGTGGCTTCTCGCATGGCACGTCGTGGGGCTCCACGAATGTTGAGAAGCCCTGGATTTTTGGTTACCATGGCAACCATGAAAACCACCGAGAAAATGAGCAAGAAAAAGAGATAGATCCAGGCATTGAGCCAGAGCCGGAACCCCGCTGAAACCCAGAGAAGTAGCCCAATAAACCCTACAATGACGAATTCGCGAACTATGCTGCTTATTCCGTATCTATTTAGGGATTCAGAAGTCGTGGCCTGCATTGAGATAAATCACCTCTTGTTAACTGTCCTTCTGTTTCTTCCTCAGAGGAGGAAGAAGACGCCCAGTTCGATGCATGTAATCTCGGTATTCGTCACCAAACTGGGAAAGAAGCATCGCTTCTTCTTTGGGGATACGACTAATAATATAGAATAACATCAACAGCCACACGAAGAAAAAGAGGATATTCGCAGAAATTAGAAACCATGAAAGGAAATAGAAGATATGAACAGTATACATGGGATGTCGAACCCACTGATACGGACCCTCTGTGACAAGATGATGTTCTTCTTGAATGGTTAATGACGGAGAGAACCCCCGATCTAACGATGCTTGTACCCACCCGAGAAAAACTAGCGAAATAAATCCGATGATGACGCCAAGCCAACGCACCCAATCAGGTAAGAGAAACACTAACCAAGGGAAGAGAGGCATAAAGAAGATATAGACAACGACTGCGAAAAGCATGAACAGCATTTGTAACATCAGCAACGTGAAACTGAGACGCCCTTCATGTTCGATGGCGGATCGTACACGTTCACCTCGTGGTTTTTCCAAATCAGGGGATCGTCGACCATAGTAGCCACGAATAGCCATCCCAACTATGAAGATGACTAAGAAGAATATGAGAAATAGGAAGTCGCCGTTCATGGTTATTGCCCCAGGATAGCTTGAGAGCATTGCTTGCATCTTTATACCTTCCGGTTAGTTTATTGACTGACTGGTCAGTTACTTTTATATACTAGAAATTCATTTTGAAACAGATACTCGGTGAGAACAATGCCACGCGTATTACAAGACTACAAGATACGTGCTAAGAAACGAATCGTCGAAGCAGCAATCACCATCTTTGCGAAGAAAGGCTACCATAAAGCGAAGATGTCAGATATTGCCAAGGAAGTGGGCGTGAGTAAAGGAACACTCTATCAATATTTCAAGAGCAAAAAAGAGCTGTTTGAAGCAGTCGTCCAGATTCCTTTCCGGAAAATCCGAGAAGCCCCGCTTTCAGAACTACTGGATTCTGGCAATCTATTAGATATCACATCTAACACCTTCTATGACAAACTCTGGAGTACCCCGCTCTTCTTTTCTGAGCCCGGCTGGCCTGCCAGTCTGATGTTTGAAATTGTGTCCGAAGCGTCACGAAATCCAGAACTTGCGAATTCACTTCAATCCATGTATGATGAAGCCCTTGCCTATCTTACAGCCTTCTTTAATGATCAGAAAGAGAAAGGTGTAATTCAACGTGACGTGAATACGAATAATCTAGCCTTAGGCTTGATTGCGCTACAAGATGGATTACAGGGCTATGAGTTGTTTGGGATGGAGCACTCCGAAACCGGAAAAGCCTGGTCAGAAATTTCCAACATTTTGCTCCGTGGAGTCATGGCCAACGATAAGTCTGCAGAAGAGTATAAAGATAATAAGTAACCTTAGTCACCCTCTCTTTAGATTATACAAGAGAAGGTGTCTGTGTGATGAAAGGCGAAATCCTGAAAAACTACATTAATGGTCGCTGGGTGGAACCCAAATCAAAGGAAACCCGAGACGTCATCAATCCAGTAACCGGTGAGTTACTCGCGAAGGTGCCCATGTCCACTGCTGAAGAAACCCAAGCAGCCATTGCCGCAGCCAAAGCCGCATTCTGGCGATGGAGATCAACTCCAGCGCAAACACGAATCCGTTATCTTTTCCAGTTTCGTGATGCGATAGAAGAGAATTTTGAAGACTTGTCTAGAACCATTACTATTGAACATGGTAAAATCCTCGATGAGGCTCGCGGAGAGTTCCGTCGGACTATTGAAAATGTCGAAGCGGGGGCGGCTATTCCGCACCTTCAGATGGGATATAATTTCGAGGATATTTCGAGCGGCATCGACGAGATGTTGATTAAACAACCCTTGGGCGTATTTTTCTGCGTAGCGCCATTTAATTTTCCTGGAATGGTGCCTGGCTGGTTTTGGCCTTATGCAGTTGCCTGCGGAAACACGTACATTGTGAAACCCTCTGATCTCAAGCCAATTAGCCAAGTCAGGCAATTTGAACTCATTGACGAAATTGGATTTCCCAAGGGCGTCATGAACCTCGTGCTTGGAGGACCGACCGCAGTCAACACTTTAATCGAAAGCCCTGATACGGTGGGTATGTCCTTTGTGGGATCGACCAAGGTTGGTCGCCTTTTATACAAGAAATGTGGTGAACATGGAAAACGCACCCAAGTCCAAGCTGGTGCAAAGAATCACCTTACAATCATGCCCGATGCTAATATCGAACGAACAGTACCAAATCTAATGAGTTCGTTTTTTGGGAACACGGGTCAGCGGTGCTTGAGTGGAGCAGTCTTACTTGCCGTCGGGGACATCTACGAGCCAATCAAAAAAGCAGTCGTTGAAGCAGCCAAACGCTTAGTGGTAGGCAACGGTCTTGACGAAGGCACCCACATGGGACCTCTAGCAACCAAGGCAGGCCTTGATCGCGTACTCAAGTATATTGAATTGGGAATCAAAGAAGGAGCCAAACTCATCCTTGATGGTCGAAAAGTCAAGGTACCTGATTATCCCAAGGGCTTGTTTCTTGGTCCATCGATCTTTGACAAAGTGACTCCCGATATGACCATTGCCAAAGAAGAAATCTTTGGACCCGTGATGTCGATCATCCATGTCAAAGACTTAGATGAAGCCATCGACATCATTCATCGCAATCCCCACGGAAACGCGTCATCGATATTTACTTCAAGCGGAAAGTGGGCTCGCAAATACCAATACCGGGTTCGAGCTGGAAACATCGGAATCAATATCGGCGTTGTGGCCCCAATTGCCTCATTTCCATTTTCAGGAATGAAGGATTCCTTCTTTGGCGATCTCCACGGGCAGGGCCGAGATGCCATAGACTTTTTCACGGAGAACAAAGTCGTAATCACCCGATGGTTCTAGTAAAAATGAAACTGAGGGAAGAACATGGAATTGGGGACAACCAGTGCGATTATCACATTTGCAATCAAGCTAAATGAACAATCTCAAGTCATCTACAATCAAGTCATGGAAGCGTCTGATAATATGCAACTCCTTGAAGCAATACACGCTATGCAAAAACGCCAATCGAAGCGCACAAAACGATTGCATCGATTTCGGCGTGAACTTGTCACGGAAATGATTCTGGAGCCAATCCATGGATTCAATCGTGAAGATTTTTCAATCGACATGAAAATCAGTCCGGATATGACGGTCGCTGAGCTAGTGTCAGTCCTACTTATGAATGAGGAGAACATGAAGAACTACCTCACGACAGCGGCTGAGAAACTTGATTTTCTGCCTGAGCTTAGTGATCAACTTCAAATGTTAAGTGATGACCTAGAAAACAATATCCAATTACTCAAAGGATTCCAATAACCTCGATGTTCAAGCAAACAGGGTAATAAGTCTAGTCGAAGTTTAATCGTGTACTTCTAATTTGGGCTGTGTCAACATTTAGGCTCTGCTGGATATAATCCTCGATTTTCTCAACATCAAAGAATTTACAAGACCACAAATCAAGAAATAACTCCATGGCATTTGGAAAAGTGTGTACTGCGATATGGGAATAATCAATGATGGCAAATCCTGTTAGCCCTGGATTGTGTTCCTTTCCTTCAACCACTACTGGACCATGCAGAATCTCCATCTCACTTAAGCTTGCGACATCCCGAATTAATGTCTCCACAAACTGACGATTAGTCATTTTTGTGTTGGGACAACCTTCGACTTTCAGTATCAGTTGGAAGTGGTTCGTTGAGAAAACAACGAGTCTAACCCGTATCCCCGCCCCATAAAATTTCCTCAAACATCCAAACATCCTGTGAATTACCTAGTCTTGTCGAAGGTAAAAAAGAGAAAAAGGCGCGGGTACTCCCCGCGCAGAAATGTAAAGCAATTAAGGGAGTCTTCGTTTGCGTCGTCGGACGAACATGATTGTGCCTGTACTAAGAAGGAGTCCGAGTGCAACAGCCGCTATGGGAAAGCCTGGAATCCCTCCTGGTCCGATAGATATGGTGATGGAAAATGTGTCAGAGTTCCCTGAAGGATCAAATGCCGTGATATCAAGAGAATAATCTGTTGATGGGTTGAGCGGGAGTATGTTAGTGATGCTAATACTCGTACTCGTGGAGGATTCGACGGTGAAGTTGAAGTTGGTGGTATCCGACAGGGTCCAGTGATCAATGCCGTCGAGGTCCGTAGCTTCGATGATAACACCCGTAACTGGTACGCCGTAGTCAAAATACCACTCGGTCTGTGTGGTGGTGATTTCAGGGTCCGTTGTGTCTTCTACTGCAACAGTGAAGCTTGCGCTTTGAATGTATCCAAGTGTGTCATTGACTGATACTTGGAGTCCGTAGACACCTACTGCGAGAGCAATAGTGTTCGTGATAAGACCAGAGTTATCAATGGCAAAAGTCGTAGTATCGTTGATCCACCAGGTGTCAAGTCCGGAGCGATCCGTGGCGTCTAAATTATAGCTCAGATCCTGTCCCAATTCAAGGGTTTGGTCTGTTGGTGTTTGCACCCAAGCGGGTGGTGCTGCGGCTTCGATGGTGATGGTGATATTGGCGTTGATGCGATTATCGAGTGTGTCATTCGCCCATAATTGCAGCCGATAGATGTTCACAGCTAAGGGTGTGCTATTGGTGATTAAGCCTGTTCCGTCGATCGCGAAAGTCGATGTGTCATTCAACCAGTATTCATCGATGCCAGTGAACGCCGATGCCGTGGTATCGTAGCTAAAAGCGGGTCCGAACTCTTGAATTCGGTTACTTGGTTCAGTAACCCACCAAATATCGGGGTCTGGCAGACGAAGCAACCAGATATCCTCAAGGCCGCCACCAAAACTCTCGGTTTGACCTGAAACAATAAACCCGCCACCAGTTACCTCATGTATTAGTAGACCATAGTCTTGTTGTGAACCACCGTAGGTATGGTGCCAATAGAGATTACCAGAAATATCTGTTCGGACAACCCAAAGATCTCTTTCAGGGGCGCCATAACTAGTAGACCATCCAGCTAAGACAAATTCGCCATTACTCAGCTCATCGATACCAAAAAGTACGTCTTGAAGTGTGCCACCGAAGGTCTGATTCCAGAGGTGATTGCCTGTTGCATCTGTTCGTACAAACAGGGTATCACCATATGAATCAAAACTGCGTGTAATTGCTGCGAAGGCATAGCCCCCACCACTGACCTCGATAATAGAAGTAGAAATCTCATTGCCAGACCACCCATAGGTTTGATTCCATTGATGGTTCCCAGAAGCATCTGTATGGACGAGCCAGCTATCTTGTCCTCCTGCACCAAAGCTAGTCGTTGTACATTGTAGGGTGAATCCCCCACCACTAGCTTCCACCATGTAATCAGCCCAGTCATCTTGTGGGCCACCGTAGGTTTGATTCCAGAGCTCATTTCCTGAGGAATCTGTCCGAATCAACCACGCATCACGGTTTCCTGGGCTGAATCTATCTGTTCCCGAAGGAATCGCGAAGCCACCAGCGCTTGCTTCAACTACAGCGTAGACTAAATTATCATCACCGGATCCACCAAAAGTAGTGTTCCAAAGATGATTTCCAGCAGCATCAACGCGAACCAGCCAGATATCATCACCACCGGCACCATAACTTTCCGTGACTCCGATTAGAGCGAAGCCACCTGTGCTCACCTCTACAAGGTTACGAGCGACGTCCCAGCCCGTTCCTCCGTAGGTTTGATTCCAGAGCTCATTTCCATTAGCATCGGTGCGGATTAACCAGAAATCTCTATGATTAATCGCACCCATATCCTTGGTTCCAAGTATCGCGTAGCCACCCCCACTGACTTCAATCACATAGGAACCTTCTTCCCGATTTGGTCCGCCAAACGTTTTGGTCCAGAGGGGATCGAGGGCACCGGGAAGTGGGGGTGAGTTGATAGACGGGTTGTGAATTGGTGTTGTTTCTGATTTCGCTGAGAGTTCATTCGAGGGTATTTGCGAGTAAGTAATAAATTGACTCGCAAAAAGAACGATGAAGAGTATTAGAAGAGAGAGTTGATTTTTTTTCATTTTAAAGTCCATCCCTTAAGCTTCCAAGGGAGTAGGGTCCATTATACATTATGTATATTATATATTCATAGGATTGAAAGATTGCTACTAAAATCCCATTACAAAGAGCTTTTTTACAGGACCATTGTACAGGTCCTCAAACCTGTCTTAACGTATAAAAGTGCGCACATCAGATAATTTGTGATGGTTGGTGAGTTGGGATTGAAAGAAGACGCGTTCCGGAAGTTTTTGAAACAGGGCGGAAGAAAGCCGCATACTGTTGATGGTGTGGTTAAAATTGTCCGTAGGTATGAAGCCTATCTTCAGAAATATGCGGACGGCAAGAATATTAACCAGACGACGCCCGAGGATTTGGAGAGGTATCTTGACTGGTTTGAAAAAGAAGAGAATACTCCAACTAATAGGCAATTGTGGGGAATTCGGTATTACTACCGGTTTTTAGGAAATCGCCTAATGACGCGCTACGCATCTGAATTGCGTGAGGAACGAACGGCCAAAACCCGGAAAGCCTTTCAGTTACGTGATTTCAAGGGAGTTAATCTTGACTGTGTTTCAAAGCTTGAGGAGGCAGGAATTCGTGATGTCGAACAGATGCGGAAACGTGGTGCTACTCCGGCGCAACGACATGAATTGACAGCAGAGCTGGGGGTTCCGGAAGAGGCTATTTTGGAATTGGTGAAGTTATCGGATTTAGCGCGTATCCCAGGGGTTAAGGCAATCCGTGCGCGGTTATACTATGATGCGGGTGTTGATACGTTGGAGAAAATGGCAAGATGGGATCCTGAAGCACTTCGATTGATGCTCATTGAGTTTGTGGAGAAAACCGGGTTTGATGGGATTGCTCCACTTCCGAAGGAGGCAGCAAATTCTGTGAAGGTTGCCAGTGAGCTTCCCAAAGTTGTTGAGTTTTAATTAAGAGTTAGGCGAGTTTGGCTTTTCGCCTTCGATACAGCAGAACTGCAGAGGTAATAATGACACTTGTTATGATGATGCCTCCTGCGGCTACAATGAGATAGATTGCCAATGGTGGGGGTTGGGAATTGAAGAAATCAGTAATAGGAAGTTTTCGATAGCTGAGGTTCCCGTCATCAGCAAAGGCATGGTATAAACTGAGCGCTTCAGTGTATCCGGAGCTTCCGGGTTGGACGGCAGCTAGCTCTGCGTCAAGGTTCAATGTAATGCCATTCGTGTAGTCTCGATCATACCACAGATGGATGTCCCGGGTTACACAGTCGAATACATTGCTGTATTTGGTGGCATAGGTTCCGTCTTGGTGTACCGCATCAAGGATATCGCGACAAGCATGAGGAGTAAGTGTAGATTCTGAAGAAATGCTAAGTAGCATGGTTATTGCTGTGCTGTAGCGCCAGCAGTCATAAACATCACGGGCGGGATCAGCGACATTGATATTCGCGGATACCAGACAAGGATTAGCCCCGATACGAGTAAATGCGAGCTCTTGGTTGGGACCTGCACTAATTACAACAGCATCACCGGTTGCATCAGCATAATGTAGTTGATAGTTCATCTGAGTTCCAAGTTGATGATTCTGAAACCAGGTAACCACGTCCTCTACTGTTGCACATTCCCAAAGCACCTGCGCCATGAGCGAACAATACACTGAATCTCGTTCAGGATGGGGATTTAATGAATACATGCTTAGCCCATTGCCATCCATACACAGTCCCTGGTCGTTCATTCCACCTTGTGGGTATCCGTCCACCAAATCATCATCATTATTATCAAACCCAAAAAAAACCGCCCCATAGGTGGAGTGGCTCGATGATGGTGTCCAAATAGTTTGAGCGGGGACAAACCAGAGATAAATTCCCCATAATCGGTAGTCCTCATTATTACCAAAAAACACCTTATTTCCACGTGTGATAGTGAAGATAGTACACGAATCACCAATATGAGGAGTCAAATTTCTAGAAAGTGAGGTGTTTGTAATTAATGAAGTGCTTCCGAGGCCAAATGCAAGAAGCCAAAGAACCAGGATGGTTAAACCAATCTTTCTGTAGTATGGATGAAAAAGGGCGAACTGCGACACCTTTGTTCACTTCGCATACCTAAAGAAATCAGATTTAAAATGATATGGGAGGAGCAAGGCGAGCAAGCAGGGGCGTTAACTATGAAAATAAAAAGAAGCGATGGTTAATCAATATGGAGGAATACATTGTGTCACTTCGAAATCACACAATAGCAATTGTTGCCATCGTAGTAGGCATCATTTTGATCTGCGTCGGCATTGCTGCCTTCTATCTTTTGAATCCTTTGATCGCGTCTATTGTTGGATCGGGGCTTATTGTACTGGGGGCTCTCATACTCATTGGGGGAATAGTAATTAGATATTTGGTTCGAGATGTGAAAGGAGTCAAGGCTGTTCCAACCTCTGAAGAAACCAAAGCAGAAGAAGGCGTTTTTGGCCCTGAAAAATTCGTTCCCGAAGTGTTGCTGCCCAAACCAGGAAGGAAACAATTACCCGTAAGTACCATTGAGGGAATTGGGGAAATCTATTCCAAGCAATTGGAGAAGGGTGGTATTCAATTCGTGGAAGATCTTGCTTTGACAACACCTGAAACCGTTGGTAGACTGACTGATGTCAAATTCGGGATTGCCCAAAAATGGATTGCCATGGCTCGATTGACCTGGTTAGACGATGTTTCCAATGAAGATGCGGAATGCATTGTCTTAGGAGCAAATATCACCAGTATTGAAGGACTAGCTGTCGCTAACCCGGACAAGCTTTATAGCAAAGTTTCAACAGCGGAAAAGTTCGGTCGGGTACAAGTCCCAGAAGGTTACACGATCACGAAAGACAAAGTGAAGAAATGGATTGAAAGTGCGAAGAAAGAACTGCCTGAATCGATGTGACTATCAGTTAATGGTGGCATATATCGGGGCTTTATGTAGATTTAAGGCACTGCATTCTTTTTTCAGACAAATTTGTTATGCTTCAGGTTTTACAGCTTTGACACTCCAACTAAGAGGTAGCAAATCACCATCTAGGTGCCATTCCCCTTGCTGGTTTTTCTTTGCAAGAGGGCAAGGTTTCCAGGGCAAATGGGGAAATTCTTGGATTTCGGTGATAACAAGTCCAGCTTGTATTAATGCATTGAGAACATCGCTAACCGTATGGTTCCACTCATAGCCTTTCGTATTCGTTAATTTCGCGTCGACATCCACATAGGTACCGTCTTCATCATAACTGAGTGGTTCTTTGGAGTGCCAGTAGGGATATTTAATTTGGAGCGTGTCGGGATGATCGTTATCAACAACCCAAAAGAACGGATGACCTTCAACTAGTAAGAACATACCACCAGGCTTCAAGAAGTGAGCGATGATATGGGCCCATGTCTTGATGTCGGCAAGCCAACAGAGTACTCCGAAACTCGTGAAGACAATGTCATATTCCCCTTCTAGCACGTCGGTGAGATCAAAGATATTGCTACAGATGAAATTTGCATCAACTTCAACTTGCTGCGCGAGCGCCTGAGCGAATTCAATTGCCTTATCGCTAAAATCTACACCAGTTGCTTGTGCCCCAAGACGGGCTAGGCTAAGGGTGTCGAGTCCAAAGTGGCATTGTAGGTGAAGTAAGGATTTACCAGATAAATTGCCTAACGCGTCAAGTTCTACTTGGTGTAAGCTAGTGTTACCAGCAAGAAATCCTTTAAGATCATACTCATCAGACTTCGCATGAATAGCAACCAGTTCATTCCATCGTCGTTTATTTACTTCGTAATAGTCATCCATGGAGCTGCCGACCTCCGTAAACCTCGTAGAAATGTAAAAGTCAATTTATATGTACCGGAAGCAGCCCTGAACTATACGTAGTTAAGGGGCATCCCACTTTCCTACTTTCCGAAGTTTTTCAGCAATTTCTTTTCCATTTGTCTGGAGAATCATGTAATCAGTTTTTCCAACACGCGTAAGCGGGATTTCACCGGATTCTAAGATTTCAAAATGGCTGGGGCGTTTATACGCAGCAATGTCTTTCACTGCAATTTCCAATTCCTCAATTGATAGAGATTTGACACCTTTGGCTTTCTCGACAAAGGCCATGACGCCTTCAGTGAACACATCATGAGGAACCCCAACAACCGCGACGGTTCCGACTTTGCCCTTCATCGCTCGCTCAATTTGGTCCTCGACTTCGGTGGGAAAGACATTGTAGCCCTTCGGTTTAATGAGAAACTTGGAACGTCCCGCAAAATGGAGACCTTGATCATCATAAGAGCCTAAATCACCAGTGTAGCAGAAGCCATCGCTGGATACGGTTTTTTTAGTGCTTTCTTCATCCCCATAATAACCGAGGAACACTTGTGGACCAGAAAACGTAATCTCACCCACTTCACCTGCTGGTTTTTCATTTCCAGCTTTGCCATTGGCCGTCATCGGGTCACGGATTGAGATTGGACTGATAGGCAGATGATAACCAACGCTTGCAACAATGTCATCAACGGAAGCATCAGGGTTTGTATAGGTGATGAAGCCCGCACTTTCGGTTAATCCAAACCCCGAGCCGATTCGCGGGGCCATTGTGGCGAGTTGTTCTAAGAAAGGTTTAGTCACCGCTTGTCCAGCATATATCGCGAATTTCAGGCTAGATAGATCATAGTCTTGGTAATTGGGGAGCCGCCATTGCATAGCATAAAGTGCAGGGATTTGCCCGAGAACTGTGACTTTGTATTTTTGTACCGCATCGAGGGTCTTTTCTGCGTCAAAAACGTGGAGGATGATAGATGTCCCGCCTTGGTAGATAGTGGTTGCTAATTGTTCTGTGACACAGCCCACATGACTTGGTGGAAGATTGACACACATCACATCTTCAGGTAGCATGTCAAAGCCCACGGTTAAACCGATGTTTTGAACTAGGATATTCTCATGGTTGAGGGCTGCGGCTTTGGGATACCCTGTCGAACCGGTGGTGAAGATGATGAGGCAGGGATCATGTGTTTCAACGGCTTCTTGGGCCTTCTCGACGACTCCTGAGGAAAAAGATTTCATGAAAATCTCGGTGACATCCTTGGTGAAGCCCCCGATGCTAACAGCCCCATCCATAATCAGGTTTTCTTCTTGTTGGAATTGTACCCAGAAGTTGGTGGTCTTTTTATGCTTCTTCATCACTTCTGCGACTATTGGTCGAAAATCAATACGTTCGGTTTTCCCCAAGAAGAAATAGGCCTTGGGATGGATTTTATCGAAGTTGCGGATAATCTCTTGGGCTTTCAGGCGTAAATCCAGTGGCGCAAAGATCACTCCAATTCGGTAACAGGCATACATCAGGTAGATGTGTTCTTTCAGTAATGGAAGAGATGTGGCAACGATATCACCTTTTTTGAATCCGATATCGAGAAGTTTGGCAGCAAGTGCCTTGGAGGACATCATGAATTCGGTCCAGTTCACTTCTTTGCCAGTATCATATTCAATTAGTGCCCAGGCATCGCCTTTCTCCGCCGCATATTTGTCAACATAATCAAAGAGTCGGGGAAGCAACGTCTTATACCGTTGTTGAGCTTCTTCATCTTTTACAGAGTCGTGCAATTTCTCTCACCTATCAACCACAAAATGGGGAATAGTTCCTTATGGAGTGAAGAGATGCTAAATACCTTATTTTCCCAGTGCATTTTGATAATCTTCTAACAACTGATCAGGATTTCCCTTCAATTGATAGTCGATGTTGAATTGTTTTGCAATCTTTTTAATGGCTTGATCTTCTGATTTCCAATCATAAAAATCCGTTAAATGAGATTCCAGTTCTAATACTTCAGAATAGGTCAAATCTAGCGCATTGGATGCAGCCAATTTAATTCCCTTTATCACCGCAGTATTTTTTGTAGCAAATATCTTGGCGATTTCCTTTGCTCGTGTATTTATCATAGTGTGTTCAGTGATAATCTCATCGACAAGATTTGCTTGGAAACTCTCTTCCGCTGAGAGGGGTTCAGCCAGCATGAAGATGCGTTTTGTCCAAGAGGGACCACAGACTCGGGTAAAGATGGCCATGGCAGTTCCGCCAGGAAATACGGGGATGTTAATTTCTGGCATTCGGATGAATGCTTTTTCATGGATAAGGCGATAGTCCGCTGCGGCTGCAAAAAGACCGCCCATTCCCATAGCGCGTCCATTAATGGCGATTACTGTCGGTTTGCCATAGAACATTAGGGTGGCAATGTCACCAGCCGTGTTCGCGATGTTGACAATAGCCTGGGTCCCTAAGGGGGCAGCTGCAGTGATATCGATTCCTGTTGTGAAATCACGAGTACCTGCACCCGTCAAGATGATTGCCTTAATCGTTGGTTTTGATTGTGCTTCGAGGAAAGCCTGGCGGAGCGCTACAATGGTCGGAGGATCCAAACTATTCGCCCGATCTGGACGGTTTAGTGTAAGCACGAGGATGTGCTCGTCTTCTTGTTTTTGAAGACTCATGGTGTTTCTTCCCTCTGAAATCACTCCCATTTAATCCTCTCATTGCCCAAAGCGCGGAGCTCCATAGTCAATTCGCCCAAATGAAAAGTATTATGTCGCAGCAGATATTGTAATTTTTCCAGAATCGAAGAAAACCAGTGAAATCCATCCGTTTTTAGCAGCTTTTCATCGGAAACGCCTTTGAGATAACTTTCAATGTAATGTTCAATATCATCCAGGTAAACAAGCATATCACCTTTAACGACTTTTTCAGCTGCTTCTTTATGCGAAATTTTATCCCACCAATTCAATTCGCCAAGGCGAGCTCCCCATTGAAACCCTTCATGTGTATCACGGGCATAGAATTCAGCAGTTTCAATGATATGATAGACCCGCAGTGAATAGAACCATTCGGGATCAGTTTCAACACCTTGGGTCCAATCCGCATCTGGAATTACCTCGATGGCCTGTCGGGTCATCGTCCACATTGCCTGAAATTGGCGAGCTAAACCAAAAGCGAATGGGCTTTTGAAGTTGGTCTTGTTAAGTTTTGACATTATCATCCCTTGAAGAGTATTGGTATTCGAATTCTTTTAAATCTTGAAAGACAAGAACAGATCGGACGAATCCTCTATGTCGTTGAAAGGGCACTTATTAGCCATCTTGCTTCTTCCAGTCACTGTCATCCTTGGTGTTCCATTTCTTTTGCTCGTATTTTCCGTATGGATTGGAATTCCGTGGCTGTTTATCTACCCCATCACGTTTTGGACCTTCATTGTTGGGATCATCTTCATAGGATTTGGGGTATATGTTCTGTACAAAACCAACCGCGTTTTTGTCCAAGTGGGAAAAGGTACTCTTTCCCCATGGGCGCCTACCCAACGGTTTGTGGCAGTAGGACTTTATCGATATGTACGAAATCCAATGATAATTGGAGTGCTTCTCACTGTACTTGGAGAAGCAATTTTTGTTGGATCTACTCTCATCTTTCTGTGGTTTGTCTTGTTTTGGATGACGAATCATATCTGGTTTGTCCGATGGGAAGAACCCGACCTTGAACGACGCTTCGGTGATGTATATTGTGAATATAAGACCAATGTTCCACGATGGATTCCTCGTCGAACCCCTTGGAGCCCAGATAGTACTCGGAATGAGTAATTGTTGATAAACTGAAAATGAGCTAATTATTTCATCCAAATCGCGAATCTGACTCTAGTAGCAGAATAACAGGTCTAACCGCCAACATCTTCAGGCTTATGGATAGCGTCTGCCATTATTAGGTGTTCATCTGGTTCCTTTCGAGCTTGGGCAGGAACTTCAGCAGGAATAGGAAGATCAGGAATACCAGCTTCAGGAACTTCCGGTATTTCATCTGATACTTCACCGAGTATTTCTTCGATGGATTCATCTTTAGGAATTGGGTAAGAAAACCCTTTACGAATAAGCAGTGCTCCAGTCAAGGCTACAGCAGAAGCGATACCGAAGACTAGCGGAAAGCCAAAGATGGGTAGAAGTTGGCTGATAACGAATATCAAGGGAATCGAGAGAAGAAACGCGATTGTTGGTCGAAGACTATACATGCAATTCCGAATCCGATTCGGGAACACATCGAGCATGACCCGTCCGTTTAATACCTCAGTCATCCGACCAAGAAAATCGGTACCCACGAATAGCACCCAAATTAATGCAACGGGGAGGATCGATAGGATGGGTAATATCATGAATGGCACAGCTGTGAATGGAATAAACAAGGTGATAAACTGAGCAGCAGGTCCAGGCAATGGAAAGATCGCGGTAATGGCGACTAGACCCATGAAGAAGGCTATGCCGCCAAACTGGATGATGCGGAGTCGGGGAATCCACTTTACTGGATCAAACCGCTGAGACACAACACCACTTCGTTCCTGTCCAATTACCATAGGCGCAAACATGGAGGTTCGGAATGCAGACACGGCAACATCACTCAAGAGATAGCCGAAATATAATGGAAAAAGCAGAATCTCCCACCAGACGATTCCGATGGCCCACATCATCATTTCGCCTACCATAGTGAAAGTGACAAACTTTGAAGAGCCCATAAAGCGGATGCCATCTTTGAGAAGGCGACCGTATTCACGGAAGCCAGTTCGATCTCCTTCTGTCCTCCGTGCCCCTGGAAGATCGCGGATGAGGATAAGCGCCATCGCGGCGAGTACAACGAAAATAACCGCTTGGACTTGAAAGACCCAGCTACGCCCGAGAATGAAGGCAAGAATACTACCTGGGATGAGGACAATGGTAGAGATGAGCTGGAATAGCATCCCTGCGCGGGACCAGAAAACACCGTACTGTTTCCGATCTTTGTCGTTTGGCATCGCAACCCGGTAGTTGTTATCGAACCAGGCCGCCATCGCGCCACTTTCCTGTGAGGCGCCAAGACCCATGAGCGCATAGATAATGACAAAGACAAAGAATGGTACAACAATGATTGATACGGCATATGCTGTGAGCCAGAAGGCTATCGCATAGCAGATAAGAGCGGATGCAATAATCCAACGTTGTCCAATCCAATCACCGATACCACCTGTTGGATAATCCAAGAGGACTTGCACCACGATACGGATGATTACGAGAATGCCGACCATCGCCATTCCAAGAAGGTAGTCGCCACCACCAAGTACCGTGGCAATGGAGATCATCCAGAATGTGGTGGAAAGTTGGAAGGCAACGGACCAAGTGGAACCGAGCGTCATAACAATGAGGGCTAGCCTTGTTGCGGTGGGTGATGGCTCAGTGAATCCCAGCATTCGTTGGAAACGGCTCATTCTTTTCCACTACTTTCGCGTTTTTGTGTGTGGTGAGAAGCTATTTGGTTGAGTATATTAAAGGAAGACTCACCATGTGAGGTCACCTGTTGTGACTTGTCAATGGATGTTTGTCTTTCCCCTGTGTCGATTCGATGGTTCAAATCTGTTGAAGTGAGTTCACCGAACGACCTATTTTTCTCAATTAGTGAGAATACGCTCTTGTTCTATGATATAAAGCTTTCCGTTTGGAAGAAGTATTTTATCACCCCAACCTCACATAGACCCTACACAGCAAAAAGCCCACTTGCTTAAATCTCGGTTATAGGGATGAACACAATGTCTGAAATGCATTCAAAAGAGGATTGCAGACACCAGGTTCGCCGAATGGGAAACCTCTTCGGCCGCCTCTATTATCATTTTGCTAACACCCTCGTCAATGAACTAGGACACCAAAAAGGCAAGGAACTAATCCTTAAGGCTGTGCATAGTTATGGGACGGAAAATGGTAAGGAGATTCGTGAGAAAGTATTAGCTCAGGGTCTCGATTTGACCATGGAGAACTTCTTCAAATTTCAGTCATTACCAGCACTCGGATGGGAAAGCAACGAGGAAGGCGTGACCTACTGTTCCTATGCTGAACCCTGGATTGCACGAGCTGAGCAAGAAATTGGGAAGCTATATTGTGAAGTTGATTTTGCGAAGATCAAGGCGTACAATCCTAAAATCCGTGTGAAACGAGTCACCACAATTCTAGATGGTGACCCTCACTGTTCTTACATTTTTGAAGAGGAATGAGCAATGCATGTACTAGGTATAGTTGGAAGTCCACGACGTGGTGGGAACACAGAGACACTGGTTGATGCAATATTAGAGGGAGCGAAAACAGAGGGAGCGCGCATTGAGAAAGTGGTACTAGATGAGCTTGACCTTCGACCATGCAAGGGATGTTTTGCGTGTTCGAAAACCCACAAATGTATTCAAGACGACGACATGAACGTGTTGGCTACAAAGATGCAAGAGAGCAACGTTTGGGTATTGGGTACACCTATCTATTGGTGGGGTCCCTCTGGACAATTCAAGATTTTCTTAGATCGATGGGTCAGTATAGCACGGACAATCTTCCGAGGAAAGAAGGTTATTTTGGCCATCCCGATGGGAGGAGGATCAGAGGCCTATGCTAGACACACTGTGGCGATTTTTGAAGATGTGTTTCAATACCTAAACATGGATCATCTGGGAACGATTCTTGCGCCAGGTTCAGACCAACGTGATGCGGTACGCAATGAACAGCAGTTGATGGACAAAGCGCACAGGATGGGTATAGAAACAGCTAAGAAGTCCTGACATAGCTTAGGGACCACTGGAGGATGCTCTGATGGCATCTCTATCACTGAGATTCACACTTGGCTGCAAGATTAACGACTTCAGACAATATTATGAATCCCTCAATATGAAACTGACCGACCTCGAAATTAAGATTATTGAGCAAGACCCGGAGCACCTAATCATTTGGCGAGAGAATAATCGGATTGTGGGCCATGCGCTCTGGCATGAAGCATCCACTGATGAACACCGAGAAGGCGATCCACGAGATGAAGAGGATAAAGCCTTGTTACGTCTGCTCTTCAAGGGAAAAAGAGAACTCGTGGAACTTCATGAAGTATGGCTGAAAAAAGAGCATCGGGGCAATGGATATGGCAAACAATTCTTTGTTTTCTTTGAAGACTTCATGCGAGGTAAACAGCATACGGAAATCGCATACTATGCGTATCACCCTGCAGCCCTTGCAACTTGTCGAAGCCGTGGATATGAAGAAGGCTGTTGTTTAGAACAACCTGGGTTTGAAGGAAGAATGGAGACAATGTATGTGTTTCGAATTTCCTTGTAATCTTTGAAGCTGATTAGCAATTTATGTTTATCAAACTTGTCGATGTAAGAATGCTTGATATTGAAATCATCAACTGCATTAGAGTCCTGGATTTCTGCTGTTCTTTACACATAATGTTCAGTAGAATTAGGTCTAATGTTCAATTTTATCGAAACATATAAAAGTGAAACCGACACAACGAAGTCTCGCCGGGATTTTCTCATGAACAATACGGATACTGAAACAGCCTGGAACGTAACCGGAAAACTCGCTGAAGACCTTGCTGATGTCCTAGCAGCACTTGGAAACACAAAACGGTTACGCATTCTTTCAGCATTATTAATTCGTCCGCGGATATTCAGCGAACTTAAGGAGCTTACAAAACTAGGCAAAACCGCGTTATCTCATCATCTCGGATTACTTGCTAAGATGGAGATTATCAAACAGAAGGGACGGGGACGCTATGAAATTACTCCTGACGGGCATGCGTTTCTGACCGCGATAAGTTCCACATATCTCGATTCGAATCGATATGCGGGGCTGAAGTCGACGAGGACGAAACGGTATATTGAGAAAATCTATGCAGAACGCAAGGAAAAGGAGATCGAAGATTTGTTTGTACAAGTAGTGGAGCTCGAACCCATGCGCATCGCGAGCGTCAGGGCGTTTAGTGAATCCCCTGAAAATGATGCCTGGGAGAAGATGCGAGCATGGGCTGAGCCTCAAGGGTTGTTGGATGATTTGAATAAGCACCCAGTGTTCGGATTCAATAATCCAAATCCCTCTCCTGGGCAAAAGGAGTATGGGTATGAGTTCTGGATTCGGATAGGGGCGCACTTCAAGGGTGAAGGAGACATCGAAGCCAAGGATTATGATGGCGGGTTATTCGCTGTCACGACCTGTAATATCTGGGAGGACATGCAATCCGACTTTGGGAAAGAACATGGATTTCTGGAATCGTGGAAAAAACTCGTGGACTGGGTGATTCTCAGTGAAAAATACGAGATGGATGAATCCCGTCAAATTCTTGAGAAAGCACATGATCCGAATGCCACATTCAAAGAAATGGTCCTGGACTTGTATCAACCAATCAAAGAGATTCAGAAACCTTCGTAATAACTGTATGAAAGGAATGTAAAGGAAATGAACAAAAAAGATGTTCGAATTGTCAAGCTTGCGCCGATGCGGGTAGCAAGTGTTGTTGTGATTAGTGAAACGCCCGAACTTGAAGCCTGGGCGAAGCTCCGTGCTTGGGCGGAAAAGAAGGGATTGTTGGGCGATTTAGAACAGCACCCTGTCTTCGGGTTTAATGAACCGCCCCCTCAACCTGGGAAACGCGAATATGGTTACATGTTCTGGATTCGTGTGGGTGATGACATCGAATCCGATAATGTGGTTGAAGTAAAAGAGGTGGAGGGCGGCGAGTATGCTGTCACAACATGTGCGTTGAAAGAAGAATTAGACTCTGAATTCTTCAAAGAACATGGTGTCCTAGAATCTTGGTGGCGCTTAGATGAATGGGCAAAAGAGCACGGGTACAAATATAGGGGCCATCCAGGGCTCGAGAAACCACATGATCCAGATGCAGGTGCAGACCTCGTATTGGATCTATATTATCCTATAACAAAGTAAAGCACCCTAGATGACATTTACTGGCGTTGCAGGGGAGGTGGTAGTAAAATGGAAAAAATCTATTTACAGCAGCTTAATTTTGCCGAAGCGACAAAAGCAGATATTCCGGTTATGACGGATGTAATGACTCGCAGCTTTGATGATGATTCACGACGATTTCAAGGAAAACCGGAAGGTGGTCCTGATGGCTATAATGACGGTCGATTCTTTACACTGTGGATGCAAAAGGGAAGATGTTGGAAGATTTTATACGGAGAAAGAATAATTGGTGCATTCCTCATCTTTGAGAATTATCCGCAAAAGGGTTCGAATGTGCTTGGAACGATCTTTCTGGATCCTGAATTTCAGAATCAAGGGATTGGTTCCTTTGTAATGAATTATGTGCACCGGACGTTTCCTGCAAAGCGATGGGTGCTTGATACCCCAGAGTGGCACACGCGGAATCATCACTTTTACGAAAAACTAGGTTATCGGAAGGTAGGTGAACAGGAAGAACCCCATGCAGGTTTTAAGTTACGCATATACCAGAAAGAGATGAATGGGGTGGTGTCTGGGGGTGGGATGCAACCGCTCTTTCGGTGTCTAGTGATGTAACTGTTTTTTTCGATATTAGACTCCCTGATTGCATAGGGGATGCCCCTTGAAATCAGGGGGTCAACACTTTTCTCAGTAAATCTGTTAGACTCAAAGTTGAATGGATGAAGGAAGTTCTAAAAAAATCCTGCTTGCGGTTAACGCTTTGCTATTTTCTTATTTGATGACTTTACTTCATTGCTGTGACTAATGCTTGAAGTGCAGTTTTTTCTGCTTCGTAGACTTCATGGAAGCGCACGCTCAATTCTTCAAGAAGTGTTTGAAGCTCACGATCGGTGAGTGGGATTTCTTGGCTGAATGCCATTCGAATGTTTTGGATTTTCTTGCTGAGCGTGTTGAGAGAGTTAGATTGTGCGCTTCCATAGGCTTTGAAAGTATGATGCCAATTAAGAGCAGCTTGCCTGACTTGAATGAGTTCGGGAATATCGTCGTTGAGGGCTGTTGTGCCAATTTCGTCCCACATGATGCCGATATCTGAGAATTGGTGGGCAACAGGTTTGATTGCTGGTTTCGTTAGGATTTCGCTGGCCTCTTCGAGAAAATCTGCGTAGGAGGAACGGAGAGCACCGCCATCGCTATTGTGGAAGGCGATTTGTGCATGGAGGCGTGTGAGGGTATCGAAAAGTTGCCAGGGTTGATTGAAAAGAGTGAGCCATCCGCGTTTGCTTTTGAAGTCACCGATGTTGTTTGCCATGGCTTGCCAGGCTTCAGTGCGAATGTGAGCACCAGAGACGACAGTTCGTTCATGAAGTAAACTATCTACACAATCTTTGATTCCAGAGCGTATGGCTTTTTCTAAATTTGGTTTTGTAATGGGGGGTTCAATGGTGTATGCTGCGTTTTTCCAACCTTTGATGATATTCCGAGATTCGATTAGTTGTTGAGTGCTGATGGTGAGAGGTTGGTTGCTAAAGTCCGATATATGTACGCGTTCTTTGTCTATCTCGATTCCATATACGGTAGCAAGGTGTCCTGAAATCCATGGGTAGGGAAGTGAATAGTAAGGGAGAAACGAGACGAATTCGTCGTATAGGAGTGGAGGGAAAAAGTCTGGATTATCGTGGTAACGGTCATATACAGCTTTGCGCGAGTGGAGTCCCTGCCATATGGATAACTGGACCAGTGCGGGTTTTCCTGCTTGGACTGATTCCGAGAGAAAGTTGGCAGCACGTTCACGATTCGTCGTCTCGTGAACCGTCAATGGTGCATTAATTCGTTTAGCGAGTTTTTGTAAGTATGCCTCTTCTTTTTTCTCGATGTAGTTCTTGTTATGATGAAACCGGAGATATAGTTTGCTTTTTCGTGGACGGGAAGGGTCTATTCCTTTGAACGCCCAGGTAGCATATTCGGCACCTAACCCTCCTCCAATTCCCATAAGCAGGGCTTCAGTATATGCCTCTCCGTTATGGGGAGCAACAACACCGTAGTGGTCTAGGATATTACGTAGAGCACCGGCTACTTTTTCTGTTGCTCCAAAATGAGAATATTCTTCGATAACCACCATTCTCAGGTTTCTCCTTTTCAGTTAGTTAAGATTTCGATTTGGTAAGCATGACGTGGTGGAGCCCCTCTTCTTCAAGGTCTATTTGAATTTTCCAACCCGTTTCTTGCACAGTTTCTTGAAATTCCTGATAGGTTGGAAGCCAGATGGTGAACCAAGATCCGATGTATCCTTGGTATCGGAAGCGAATGGTAATTTGCCCTTTGCGGCGTCCTTCAGCGAGATTGCGCTTATGAAAGGCAAGGTGGAAAGGATTGGTTGTACTTGATACATCGGCATAGGACAAGAGTATTCGAGCAGTGGGTGTACCAATGCGATATAGATTTTGAAGTAACGTGATGGTATTGGCGGGATCACCACAAATACCGAAATTGTTGAAAAGCAACAAAAAAGTGCTAAACGGCTGCTTAAATGGAGGTAAGTCGCATGCAGATCCTAGAATAATTCTTTTCAATCCACGCTTTTTACACACGTAAACGGCGCCTTCGGAGAAGTCTAATCCAACGACATCTAATCCTTGGTTTTGGAGATAAAGCGCGTGGCGACCTGCACCACAGCCGATATCAAGGACCGGTGATTTAGCGTGTTCAAGAATAGTCTGCTCGTTTGTTGACCAGTCTTTCCATTCCCTAAAATACCTCTGCGTATTCGCGCAGTCGATATACCCATCGTTCCGTTCGATGGAATGATACATTGGTTCTGTGCATTCGAGTTGCCGTTTGAGAAGCAAGCCAAAGAGATCTGGTGTTTCATGAACGTTATCAGGCATTCACTCACCTTCAGCAATTATAGGAATGGTGCCTAACCTATTACTTAAGCCAAATGATAGGCGATTTATATTCACCAACCATGTGTGTTTTAATATCTGGTGAAAAGTGAGTTACCACAATATACCCATACTCAGAAGTGTTAAGGGAAATTTATGACAGAAAACGAGTCTCAAAAACGAATGTTCAATAGAACACAAAAACCAACGGAATCAGATATTACATCCTTCATTGCAGATTCTGAAGCGATAAAGGCATGGAACCAACTTGTTGAGTATCTCGACACAAATTATGAGCTCAAAAAAGAAATCTTGTACTATGGAGACAAATACGGGTGGCTTGTTCGGTATCGGAAGAGTAAACGAACAATTGTGTCCCTGTTTCCCGAAAAACAGAGTTTCAGTTTCTTAATTGTATATGGAAAAAAAGAGATTGATAAATTCTTGACCAGTCAATCCGAGTTCCAGCCTTCCATTTTAAAGGTGTTCAAGAACACAGAGAAGTTGCATGATGGGAAGTGGTTGTGGATACGTGTATCCGATTCGTCACTGTTTGAGGATTTGAAGCAGCTTCTTGCGATTAAACGGAAGCCCAAGTAGTAGAGAAAATGCTTCTAATGAAAATGGCTCACAATAAACATATAAAAAATAGATAAGAGAAGGAAGATTGCGTCCTCCTTCTAGAGTGAATGTGGTTATTTGTTCTGTTTGTAGAGACTTTCAACGAAAGGACCGAAGCCCTTCTTGCGGCCCTCGAAGTCTTTCTTCTCTTCGCCGTGATCTTTGCATCGTTCGCATTTGAAGAACCATTCTAGCTTCTTCTTTGGATTGTCGGGTAGGGTGTGTTTGACTTGGATTTTGTCCTTGTAATTACCGAATTTGTCGATATTCGCCCAAGGGATGAACCCTGCGAGTGCACCAGCAGCCATGGAAACAAAGGATACATCAAAGAGACCGGTTTTTGCAGCATGGAATGCAATGCCTTGGTCAGTGACGACTACGTAGCCAGATTTTTTGTGGGCACCCATACCTCGTTTCAAGACTTCTGCACGAGTTGTGTAGAGAATGGTTGCCCCTTCTGGAACAAGTTGTTGGAATCCAGGATCGAGTTGGTCAACTGGAATATAGAGATGTTCAGACATAATGATATCCCCAAAAGCGTCGTCACGAAGTTCTTATTTAAAGTATAGACTCAGCCGTAACTCATTCGCATTTTGGCTAAGTTTCTCTTAACGAGAAGGAGGAGCTGAATCAATCTAATTGAGTCTAAGAGTTCTGTTTTGAAAATTTCCAGTAAAGATGTTGATCATAGACACGGTTGGGATCTAACGGACCTACATGAACTTCTGGCGTGTGGCTATAACATTCATAGAGAAAGGTGGGTTTCCCTAAAACTTTAAGCCGTTCGAGATTCTGAGCGATAACACCACTCTTGTTCATCCAGATTACAATGGCTTCATCACAATCCGCAATCATGTTCTTTTCCCGTTCTTTGAGGTTATCCCCGTATTGAATAGCGGTCCAGTTTCCAGCGTTATATCGCAGGCTCCGTGCGTGACCCACAACCACATTGTCATAGCCCTGTTCATGGAGGTAATCTTGGTATAGTCGTGGGGCCCCTTGCGCTTCTCCCACGATGATAATCATTCCTTGATGTATTGCCGAGTCGATGCGTTGGGTTATTTCATTCGGTAATTTCCGGTTTTCGTAGGCTTTACTGCCCATGAGTAATAATTTCTTAATTTCAGAGTTTCCAGATGAAGCCATGTATTTCCTTCCACTCAGAGTGTTGGATATTAATTTGGAGTTGGATACTTTTGGCGATTACTTTTTGTAAGGTCTCTCTAGGTTTATACGTTTAATGTAATTATTATGTCACTTCGAAACTGAGCAATTGTCATAGCCGCAGGATAAGGGAATGCCCATGGACATTCATATCAAAGGCGCAAGGGAACATAATCTCAAAAATATTGATGTTCAGTTAGGTGATGGTCTTACCGTAGTTACTGGTGTTTCTGGGTCTGGAAAGACATCACTCGTCTTTGATACCTTATACCATGAAGCGAATCGACGCTTTTTAGAAATCTTCTTGTACGGTCGGGGCGGTCAACGGTTAGCCCCAGCAAATGTTGAAACGATAACAGGTTTAGGCCCCACAATAGCCGTCGGGCAAAACTTGCTAAATCGAAACCCAAGATCCACACTTGCTACTGCCTCGGGGCTACACCCCTTTTTCCGATTACTTTTCGCCAACTACGGTGTTCGCTATTGCCTCCAATGTAATGAGCCCCTAAGTAGATTCACCGATGATGACCTTGTTGAACGATTAGCTTCTCTTGCTAAACAGGCACCGCATCAATTATTTGCCCCCCTCCTCCGGAAAGTAAAAGGTAGCCATCAAACCTTACTATCAACACTTAGCCAAGAATTTGACAACTCACAGATTATTGTCGATGGGAAGGAATGGGAAGGAGCCACCTTGTCCCCAAGCGAACCACACTCGATTGAGCTCAGAATAGGGCTGATTGATAGCTCGTCATCGACAAATCAAATCAGAAAGCTAGCCCAACAGGCAACCGCTTTAGGGGCTGGAGCCCTCTGTACTCAAAATCCCGAATCTAGCACCACATTAGCTACAACCCAGATTTGCAGTGTCTGTGGTGCGGGTTTTCGAGAGTTACGTCCAACACATTTCAATCAACCCTGTCCCTACTGCAAAGGGAAAGGATGTACACGCTGTGACAATACAGGAATGCATCCCCAAGCAGCTTCGGTACGTTGGGAAGGATTCCGTTTACCTGAGCTCTTGGAGCTCTCTGTGGAGGAGAGTAGTGCATTATTCAAGCAAGTTACCCTTCCCTCGACCGCAAAGCGATTGCACTCCGAGATTCAACGTCGGCTAGACGCCTTGAAACGTGTAGGACTAGGGTATCTATTGTTGAATCGAGCATCACCCACGCTTTCCCGAGGAGAATCTCAACGAGTGAGACTTTCCATATCCTTAGCCAGCCGATTGGAAGACATCCTCCATGTGTTAGATGAACCGACGATTGGTCAGCATCCAGCAGACATTGCTCGTCTTCTTCCCGCCTTTCGAGAATTGCCAGGACCTGTGATTTTTGTAGAACATGAACGGGTAGCAGCTGCGGCCGCGAATCATGCCATTGATTTGGGCCCAGGTGCAGGTAAAGAAGGAGGCAAAATTGTTTTCACAGGCTCTCCTGCGAATTTATGGCTTGCAGATACTGCGACTGGCCAATACTTCAGCCTCCAGAGGAGGGTAATGACACCCAAGCCACGTCCTGCACCTGCTGAATTTATTTGGGTAAAGAAAGCGTATCAACACAACCTAAAGCACCTTGATGCGAAAATTCCTCTTGGCAGATTAACCGTTATTTCTGGTGTCTCAGGTTCAGGCAAAAGTACCTTCGTTGAACATGTTTTAGTCCCTTCACTTTCACAGAAGAAACCAATTGGCTGTAATGCCATTGAGGGACCCTGGATTAAACCAATCTTGGTGGATCAAAGCCCTATCGGTCGGAATCCACGGTCTAATCCAGCGACATATACTAAGTTAGCAGATATTATCCGTGACCTCTTTGCGGAAGCCACAGGATTAACAAAATCCCATTTCTCCTTTAATCGCCCCGAAGGCGCTTGTTCTGCTTGTAAGGGAATCGGGGCCACAGAGGTGAAAATGCAATACCTCCCATCCATTTGGATTCCTTGTGAAGAATGTGAAGGACAACGGTTTAACCCAGAAGTTCTCTCGAAGCAAGTGGAATTTGATGGTGAACAACTATCAATCGCAGATTTCTACAAGCTGCCGATTAGTGAAGTGGGAGAAAAACTCACTTCACCTCGTCATCTCTCTTCAACAAAACGTGAATCCGCGCAACGGATTCTCGATGCGCTCAATGATGTAGGATTAGGCTATTTGGAATTGGGACAACCGTCACCAACCCTGTCAGGTGGAGAGGCGCAACGAGTCAAACTGACCAAGTTCTTGGGTCGAAACCGATTGAACAACCAGCTTATCGTGTTGGATGAACCATCAACGGGACTTCATCCCCAAGATCTTGATGGATTACTTATCGTACTGGATCGATTGGTACGCCATGGAGCAACCATCGTTGTTGTGGAGCATAATACCGATTTGATTCGTGCAGCAGATTGGGTAATCGATCTTGGTCCAGGTGCGGGACCACGAGGTGGAATGGTCCTGTATGAGGGACCTCCAACCAACCTATTAGAGAACAAGCATTCCCTCACTGGCCGAGCATTAAAAAATGAAGAAGCGGTGCAACCACGAAAAGCGACCAAGATAATGTCGCCAACAACCTCAGTAATTGCAGTGCGTAATGCTCGAGCTAATAACTTGAAAGGTATCGATGTCGATATTCCAAAGGGCACCTTAACTGTGGTTACGGGTGTGTCGGGTTCAGGGAAATCTAGCTTAGTGCAAGATGTTTTGCAGACCGAGGCACGGCGTCGCTATTTAGAGACTCTGTCGATGTTTGAACGCCAGGGCATCCGAGAGGGACCCGAGGCGGTAGTGGATTCGATTAAGGGTTTGGGCGTAACATTGACAGTAGCGACACACCGGGCGCACCTTTGGAGCCATATCCCTCAATTTACTCGCCGGAATATCGTGGGAACACTGACCGAGCTCAGTTTCCATTTAGCAAACGTTCTGGCGGCGCTAGGTCAGCGAACTTGTTTGAAATGTGAGGCTCAAATGCAACGTGAAGACCAATGGGTCTGCCCCAACTGTGCTAATACCGCCCCCATCGCAAAGCCTCAATATTTTTCCTCTTCGCATTGGCTGAGTTCGTGTAAGAAATGTAACGGATTAGGTATTCTACGACTGCCCCAACCTGAAAAGCTCATTGTGAACCCCGATAAACCATTATGTGCAGGGGCAATGTGGTCGCCAGGATACTGGCCAAAAACCTACTTGTGTAAAGACCAGCCGATTATTCCCGAGTTGGGTAAAGGCTACGGCTTTGATCCGTTCAAAACCCCCTGGAATAAAATGTCGAAAAAAGCCCAAGAAGTCTTTTTCTATGGCGATGGGAAAACCTACAAATTTACCTATACTAGTAAATCCACGGGCAAGCTGAAAGGAAAGCAACGACAGACCAAGTGGACGTGGAAGGGATTCTATCAAAAGGAAAGCTGGATCTATAATTGGGATGTCCATGGAACCTACACTAAAGAAGTCATTTGCCCCGAATGTCAAGGAGCAGGTCTTCGTCCTGAATTTCTCACTGTGACGTTGCAGAATAAGAATATCTACGAAATGAGTGAGATGCCACTGGCCGAATTGGAGACCCTCATCAGCCAAATACCAGCACCTCCTGCTGATATCCCGTTGGTTGAGACCAGTATAGAGCTCATTCGTCGTCGGTTACGATTTTTACGTCAAGTTGGCATCGGCTACCTTCATTTGAATCGTCCCATCGGCACATTATCAGCCGGAGAAGCGCAACGGATTCAGCTCGCAAGTCTATTAGGTAGTGGATTAACATCCTTGACAATTCTCATTGATGAACCATCAAGAGGAATGCACCCTTCAGAATTAGAAGCACTCCTTGAAGCGTTACATGAAATATGTAATCAGGGCAACACCGTCATCATGGTTGAACATGACCTCCAACTAATTCGGGCAGCAGACCACATTATTGATTTAGGACCAAAGGCAGGTGCCTTCGGAGGAAAGGTTGTCGCTGAAGGCACGCCTGCAGAACTTATCACGGCAAAAACACTAACCGGCAAATGGTTACAGACCAAGAGAGGTAACAAGCCTTGTAAGCAGCGTGGACTGCTAGCCTGGATGGACTCCCAGAATCGACGCCCACCAAAATCATGGATGGTTGTTACCGGTGCACGTGAAAACAACCTGCAAGGAGAAGAAGTACGATTTCCCCTCAGAACCTTTACAGGCGTCTGTGGAGTATCTGGATCGGGGAAAAGCACCCTACTAATCGATACTATTGGTCGTGCTCTAATCAAGCAATTGCATTCTTCGTCCTTTGCTCGAGAACCCCTCGAACCTGGAGAATATGATACAATATCTGGCAATCCGCACCGGACCTTGATGGTAGACCAGTCACGAAGAGGAATAAAAAGCCCCGCGAGTTATTTGAATCTTCTCTCACCTATGTACAAGCTTTTTGTTGAAAGTGATGATGCAGAAGCCTTGGGATTAGAGAAAAAAGAATTAACGAAACCGTGTTCAGCTTGTAAGGGACGTGGGGTTCTTCGAATCGATATGGGTTTTCTCCCCAACGAGTTGATTGAATGTGAAACCTGTAAAGGAAGCGGGTATCGCCCTGAAACATGGGAAGTCCGGGTTAATGGTGTAACATTGCCTGAACTCAACCAGATGACCTTAAACGAAGTTTCTGAACTCTTTAAGGATGAACCACGCCTAGCAGAGCCCCTTGAAATAACTCGGGAAGTAGGATTAGGATATCTTGTATGGAATCAACGCAGTTACACCTTGTCCGGTGGAGAAGTCCAACGATTGAAAATCGCCAAAGAGCTTCTCAAAAAGACAAAGAAACCTACGCTCTATATTTTAGACGAACCCTCTGTGGGACTCCACATGGAAGATATTGCACAACTTATCACAGTGCTCCAAAAATTAGTTGATAGCGGACACACGGTGATTGTGGTAGAACATCACCCCTACATCCTCGCATCATGCGATTGGCTAATTGAGCTTGGCCCAGTAGGAGGTCCTAATGGAGGTCAAATCATCGCCACAGGAACCCCTGAAGCCATCGCTACAACCAATACACCAACAGCCCCCTATCTTAGGGAAGTTCTGGAGGGAAACCCATGACATGGATTCCGTTACTACTTGCTGATCCATCGCCAAGTCTTCGCCTGCTAGTACTACGCGACCTCTTAAACCGCCCTGATTCCGATGAGGAAATCCAAGAACTGAAAAAGCTCCAATCCGCAGATCCTATGGTTGAGAAGTTTCTTGCATTGCAGGAAAAGGATGGGTCATTCAGAAGTGGAGAAGGGGGAGGGGCTATCCTGGGTCGAATCCGAATGACGGCTCAAGCACTCATGGGATTGGGCTATTTTGGATTAGGTCCCGAATCACCCTCGGTAATGAAGGGGGCTGAATATCTCTTTGCTCAGCAAGAAGCTGATGGTGCCTTTCCATTGATTACCCAAGGCGCTGTTCTAGATGGAGGAAAGGCAGCTGATGTTAAATACCATGCCATGCCGCTCCAAACAGCTTTGCCATTATTAGGTTTAGCTTGGGCTGGCTATGCAACAGATAGGCGGGCTGAAGCAGCGTATGAATGGCTGCTTCGCGAGGAGCTTCCAGATGGAGGGTGGCCATCGGGGCGTCATAAAGAAGAATTCATTTTTTCAGCGGGTTATCGACGACTCCCCCATTCAAAATTCGGGTGTCGAACTAACACCACTGCAGCCGTGAGTGCATTGGCCTTACATCCAACCCGTCGGACTAGTGAATCAGCACAGCGGGGGTTAGATAAACTCCTTGCTCAAGAACAACGACAAGCTCATACACTTGGCTTTGAAGTAGCACGAATTGTGGGAGCGGAACCGCCACGTGGTGGCTTCACATATTTCAAGAGATATGATGTAGGGCAGATATTGGATTTGTCTTGGCGGATTGAAGCAAATCTCGAAGATGCCCGTATTGCAGATATCGTGAAGTTTGTCAAGGATTTACAAGGACCTTATGGCCTTTGGGAATATCAACAGCACCCTGAAGTATCACGCTGGGTGACATTTGATTTACTCCGGTCCCTATCACGATTGGATCAGAAAACCGACTGGTTAAGTTTAGAACCCAGAACCCCTTTCCAAGCCTATCCGAAGAAGCCACGACGCTTCTAATCATTCAGCTCCCGATCCCAATAGGCTGCATCAACCCATCGGCTAGCGAACTGATCAGCGTCTTTAGGATAACTGTAATCTAATTTCTCTGAGACTTCTTTGGCGATCCAACGAAAAAGTTGCATAGTAATACTAAGAGCGTACCAAACATCCTCTTCTTCATAATGTGTAAAAGCACTCCGGAGTTCGGTAATAATGCGGAGATCCAAGCATCGTTCAAGGAAGCGTCCACCGAACCAAGTGTCGTAGTCTTGATCGTGAGTGACGCGAGCATGCCATTCAATCATCGGTAAAAGACACTATGTCTTCATGAAGAAGTCAAGGTAGGCTTTTCTTTCCCATAATTCACCACGGCGAACTCGAATCCGATAACTGAACTCATCAAAAGGTTTCATGAAATTCCCTTCACTTCAGCTATTAGATCAAAATATTCTCCTAATCGTAGAGCCTCAGCCTCAATGTTTTCGATTTGTGATTTCGTGAGTGACTCAAAAGGTTCTACTACGACATTGATTTTGTTGCTAGTGCGCTTCTGTTTCCATGTTCCAATAGCTCGTCCCTCATAGAGCAGGACAGGGGAAATCCAAGCTGCTTTCCTAAACACCTGCTTGTAATGAGCTTCATCGACGATGTGATACTTATCTTTGTGACCAAGCAAAAAAACATCAAAATGTGGGAGAAGTCGAAGAGGTCGTGAATCAGTTTGAGTGTTAAGTAGTGCCTCATAGTCCTCTTTCAAAATCCAGAGTGATTTTTTATCGAGAGCAACTTCAGCGAATTGCGAGAGGTTTCGCGCCCAGATTGGATTGATCGTTTGCATCTTGAGACCGGACCAAGCTGAGAAATCTTGCGGGGTCGCAGGTCCATAGCATTGAAAATATTTCAAGAGAATTGTGTCTTCAGCTTCTTGCTGATTTATCGTAGGTTGTTTGGGAAGCCATTGACTTGTTAAGACTAATGTTGCTTTGCCATTCAAGTCAGGACCAAAGCAAACCGTACCTTCATAGGCGAGGAGCTTGGTGACAATATAGTATCCTGTATCCACCCATCGGCGAGCTTCCGGGCCAATCTCGTCAGCAACAACCGTTGCTACTTCCTCTCGTGTTGCGGGACCAGCGGCTAGGGCTTTTGAGATAGTAGTGAGAATGGCTTCGAAGTCGTGTTGAAAGGGGTCGATTTTTGCGATTTCACCGAATTCTTTCAATCCGCGTTTTGTGAGCCACTCTTTATGTCGTGGGATACGTGGCATAATAATTGCTTTTAGAAAAGCAGGAAAGTCTTTCAAGGTAAGGTAATGAGCGGTCCCGCGCATACACCAAGTCCGAAGTAGTGTTTTCTTAGTCCAAAGCTCTTTATTCACATCCTCATTCTTGAGATTATGGATTCTAGCCCAAAGTTGAAGATTGGCTGCAGCTGGCATCTGAGCCTGGATTCCACACACTCTTTCCACTACAGACGTGATATCTGATCGTGAACCCCGCTGTGTTAAGAAATGCCTCTCCATCCTGAAACCATTTACTTGACTTTGCGTGATTTCTGGCACCATACATTTCACGTCAGGATTTTACTAGGAGTTGTATAATTCTGTGAGAACTCAAAGATTTTATGTTATCTCTCTATTGCCATTCATGAGCAACCTTTATGGTTGGCAAGTCTATTATCTTCAAACTACAGACAATATTGGGAATCACGATGTCCTCGCAGCAGATTGCTTGCATTCATTCTGACACGCCCCGAGCCCTCGAGGCGTATAAAGTATTGAAAACGCGATATGATTTCGTTCCAGTGAAAGAAGCTGAAATCGTTGTTGCACTTGGGGGTGATGGGTTCATGCTTCGCTGTTTCCATAAATTTGTCAATCAAGATGTCCGAATCTATGGCATGAATCGGGGAACCATCGGGTTCCTGTTGAACAAATACCAAGAAGAAGGGCTTCTTGCTCGAATTCAAGTGGCGAAGGAAGAGCAAATCTATCCATTAAGAATGACGGCTCAGACAGCAGATAAGAAAAAATACGAAGCGATTGGATTTAATGAAGTTGCGATTATACGACAAGCCCAACAATCTGCGCATATCCGCATTTCAATTAATGGCAAGGTTCGGCTAGAAAATCTCATTTGCGATGGTATTCTTGTCGCTACGCCTGCTGGTAGTACAGCGTATAATCTCTCAGCTCGAGGCCCAATTATCCCCATTGGATCGAATGTTTTGGCGTTGACTCCCCTTAATCCCTTCCGTCCCCGACGTTGGAACGGGGCTTTACTCCCCCAAACGGCGAAAGTAGATTTCGAAATATTAAATCCGAAAAATCGACCGGTCTCCGTTTCAGCGGACTTTGATGAAGTGAAATACCCCATTTCGGTTCATGTGCAAGAAGATCGGTCTCAATTTGTTAAGGTCCTATTCGATGAAGGGCATTCACTCGAAGAACGTATCATTCAAGAGCAGTTCATACAGTAGAAAGTCTACTAAAAATTCGTCTTTTTTCATTTCACTATGAAAGAGTGCAAAAGCAAATTCTATTACATTTGCAAAAAAATTTCAAATTCGAGTGATAGCTATCAGATATTGAGGACTAATAGTTGTTTATCGATCAGTGAATATTCCTAAATGGCTTGTGCGAATAATAAATTCACTGTATTAAACGTAAATTCAGTAAGTTTTATATATAACGCTAGGCAAAAAGAACACGGGGGAATTTTATTGGAGAAAAAGAAAATACCTTTGCGAATGGTTGGGGCTCTTCTACGACCCCGCAATATCTTTCAAGAGATTGCTGAACATTTAGATCTAATCGGAGCAGTTGCTGCAATAATTAGCTTCTACCTCGTGAATGCCATAGTGTTTGTGGTTAGTTCGACGACCTATTTTACCTTGCTTGGCCGATATGGAGTGTGGATTCAAATTATGCTTAACAGGACCATTCTCGAGAGAACGATTATCGGATTATTCCTTTTACTGGGGGGTTGGTCGTTGATCAGCCAGTTGTTTAAAGTAGCATACGACTTGCCGTCATGGAAGAAAATCGCTTCCCCCTTGGGATACGCGTTCATGGGCGGAATGATCATCGTCGCGATAGAAGCTCTTACGATTCCCTTTCACCCTCATATCACCCTACCTGGACCAGAAGAATTTCAGCTTTATGAGCAGTTTATGAGTAACCAGCCGATAATGCAGCAATGGCTTCTTATCTCATTAGCATTCCGATTCGCCATAAATCTGGTCATATCCATACTCGGTAGTTTCGGATTCAATGCGTTTAAGGGGACTCTCTCTCAAGCACAATTATTTCTACGAATCTTTGTTTGTCTCACTACTTTCTCCTTTATACACGTCTTATTTTTTCTACCTATAGAATACATAGTAGTTTTGGCAATAGCGGATTAAAAAATAATCTTCAAAATCTGATAATAAACAACATAGGCTCAAATACTATAGTAGTTTTGTACCTATTTATCAAAACGCAGAATATCTTGAATTGTTTCACTTCAATCAATGAGAATGATTACGAGCTTCCCTCGCTATTCGGCGGTTACAGATGCTTTATAGATCTGTAAAAAAATTGGCGGGGAATGCGGTCTATTTCATCTAGAATATGGCTGTTGTGGGAAGTATCAACAGCTAGAAGTACATTTGTACTGACTGATGCAAAAAAGCTAATTATCTAAACTCGGCATATCTGATGCCTACTTAGAATACATGAGGTGTTCTTATGGCGAAACGTGCAGGACCAATGGATATCTATCCGCTGCTCCCCCAGACTAATTGTGGTGAATGCGGTGAAGCAAATTGTATGGCCTTTGCCACCAAGGCCGCAGAATACACAATCGGCATCAAAGCGTGTACCCCATTGTATCGGGAAAGACAATATGCTAACAAGCGCGAAAAACTCGAAGAACTCATGCGACCTCCAGTAAGAGAGGTTCAAATTGGTATGGGGGAGAAGAAGGTCTTGATTGGGGGAGAGCTAGTTCTGTACCGCCATGACCTTCGATATCTGCACCCTACTGCATTCTTTGTGGATGTAGCAGATACTGCATCTGCTGAAGAAATGAAGAAACGCGTGAAAGCTATCGAAGAATGGACATATAGGTACATAGGTATGGAGCTTACACTCGACGGCATTGCCTTACGCTCTGTATCGGGCGACCCAAAAAAATTCGCAAGCGCAGCAAAACGGCTAGGCGAGTTGACCCATTGGCCAATTATGCTCTGTTCACTTAACCCCCAAGTCTTAGCTGCAGGTGCCGAAGCCCTTCAAGGCAAACGTCCATTACTGTATGCCGCAACGAAAGACACCTGGCAGGTACTCTCTGACGTGGCGTTGACCCACCAATGCCCGTTAGTAGTTTATGCTCCAGGCGAGTTAGATACACTCAAATCCCTGGCTACGACCTTGAGTCAAATGGGTATCGACGTGGTTCTCGATCCGGGGAATGAATTTGGAGCCGCACTTGGCGCTACTGTTGACGATTTCACCATGCTTCGTCGAGCCGCAACACGCGAAGGCGATGAAGGAGTTGGTTTTCCATTATTAGCCTCGCCCATCTCAGTCTGGGGAGATCATAAAGAAGGCGAAGCAGAAGAACTGGCCAAATGGCAAGAAACCCTTGCAGGTGCATCTACAATCATCCGCTATGCTGACATCCTGGTGCTACACAGCTTAGACATGTGGGTTACATTACCGCTCACATTTCTTCGAACCAACCTCTATACGGATCCAGTGAAACCAGTTGCCGTTGAAGCGGGATTGCGCGAATTCGGTTCGCCAAACGAGGACTCACCTGTAATGTATACATCGAATTTTGCTCTGACCTATTTCACAGTGGAAAGTGACATTAAACAGGCAGGAATTGATGCCTATCTTCTGGTAGTGGATACAGAGGGGCTCAGCATTCAATCCGCTGTTGCAGGACGGAAATTAACAGCCGATGGGGTTGCTGAAGCCATCAAAGAATCGGGAATCGAGAATAAAGTAAAACATCGTATTCTAATCAGTCCGGGTATGGCAGCCCGCCTTAGTGGTGAAACGGAAGAGGCAAGTAAGTGGACTGTTAAAGTGGGACCAAAGGATTCCAGTGGTATTAGCCAGTATATCGGCGAAGGGAAGTGGAAGGAAGATTAACAATTCTTTCATTTTCTCATCTCTGATTCAAAGTACCGAGTAGATGAACAGTTAATGAGGAATGGTAAAAAGACACCTTTTGCATTCTTCACGAAAGATACTGTGTAGTATTATGGAAACTGAAGAGATGCGACCCCCGCCTGGACATGGACATCATTTTGAACACCGAGAAGGTGATTCCCGCGTATATCGGAGAATCGCTAGACAGCGGCTTCTACTGGGACTCTTTTTAACGGGTTCTATGATGGGGGTTGAGTTAATCGGCGGTATACTCACCGGAAGCCTTGCCATAATTAGTGATGCTGGGCACATGCTTTCCCACTTTCTTGCTCTCCTAATTGCATTAGCAGCGATCATTATCGCTACTCGTTCAGCACCTCGACGGTATACCTTTGGTTATTACCGGGTTGAAATCCTTGGAGGTTTGTTTAACGCCATTTTTGTTATCATAGTCAGTATTTTTATTCTCCTTGAAGCCATCCAACGTTTGATTAACCCGGTACCAGTGGCAGCTCTGGAACTCCTTCTTGTTGCTATCCTGGGATTTCTTGTGAATCTCGCAACGATGGTTCTACTTCAAGGAAGCAGTCAAGGGGATCATAATGTCAAGGGTGCCTTCCTTCATGTAATCAGTGATACTTTCTCCTCAATCGGAGTAATCATTGCTGCGCTCCTTATTTTGTTCACAGGCTGGGTATTCATTGATCCGATTGTAAGCTTCTTCATCGCGATAATCATCCTTATGTGGGGAATTCAACTCATCCGCACAACGACAGCAATTCTCCTTCAGTCAGCACCTCAGGGCTATGATATTGATGAACTCGAGAACGAAATCAAAGTTCGTTTCCCAGAAATTCATCATGTTCATGATGTACATCTTTGGGAACTTACCTCAGGAATTTATTGTTTGTCCATGCATCTGAATATATCGGAGGATTGCTCAGTAAGTGCTACTCGAAACCTTATCGATTCAGTGAATAAGTTTCTTTGTGAAGAACACGGGATTGAACATACTACGATTCAGGTCGAATGTCTTGCTGTTGAGCCTTATTATGAACAGGCATGTTTCGTTCCATCGACAGACCCAAATGGGCATAGTCATCAGCATTGAATCAGAGGAGCCTCGTTATTTTCGATGGACCAAGCTTTGCTCAAACATGTGAAGAATTTGCTCTTGTCCAAAAGTTTCAATAGACCCAGGACGCTTATCGCGTACTTCTGCAATAGCCTCATCCGTCCCCATGCCTTCACTAATCAGATATGCGGCAAGTAAAGTTCCAGTTCTACCCCAACCCATGTAACAATGAATTGCGATCGGTCGATTCTTCGCACGATTCGTATTGACTAAGTCGACGAATTCGTTGATTTGTTTTAGTGATGGTGTGCCATAAGGAAGGATCGGAAAGTAATGGTATTCAAGCCCCACTTCTTCAACGAGCGCCGTATTAAGAGTATCTTCCATAGCGGTGACAAGTACTTTGATGCCTTCAGTAACGAGGTGCTCAAGGTCTTTGCGTCCACGAGGTAGGCTGGAACCAGCGAGAACCCCAGGGATTAGGTAGCTAAAATTAAGCATAGAGAGGGCATCCGGTTATTTCGATGTTTTTCGGCTAATTAGGTACTCTGATATTCCATATCCAAAACTGGGATCGCCTTTAAGGGTGAATTGTGAGACTAGTTCATAGATATGGGTTTCATATCCAGCCTTAGCTTGTCGTGGTGGGTAGACCATGGTTTGGAGTTTCGTTGATTCGAGGTGCCATTGTTTCTTTCCTTCGTCTGTGAACTGGACGGTGAAACCTTGA
>JABXGS010000188.1 GCA_016550425.1 archaeon | reverse complement strand
TTCTTTTTGTGGGAGTTATTATTGTCAGTCTAGGCTTTTTCATCTGGCTGCAGGGTATTATCACTCAATCCCGACAAAGAAAGCCGGGTCGATTGCGATTAGACTTATTGACGGACCATATCAACCCCTATGATGCGTTAGAAGAAATGGTCGATTATGAAGAAGCGGATGTAGGCCGAAAGGAACTAAACAATGAAGAAATCCGTGAAGCCGCACAGGTATTGCACACTGGTCGAGAAAAGGATAAGAAAACAGCAACCTTGCGTCTTCTTATGGCTGGCGATGCAAGTGTTCCATACATCCGAGCAGACTTACATAGTATGAATCCAGAAGTTGTTGAAACAAGCCTTATTACCCTTCGATTCTTTGATAAAGACGCGGTTTCAGTTGTTGAACCTGTCACAGAACTATTGGACAATGAGCTTGCGGAGATTAGAGGGCATGCGGCGCTTCTCCTTGGTAAACTTGGATTGGAAGCAAAAAGTGCGGTTCCAAAACTGATATCACTTCTTCAGGATTCAGATCCGTCGGTTGCTCGTGATGCAGCCTTTGCCTTAGGTATGATTGGAAGTAAATCCGACGCAGCCATTAGCGTAATGAAATCGTTGAAAGACGCAGAGGACACGCAATTAAAACTTTTCAGCAGAATCGGGCTAGCGCGTTTAGGTGTTGTTGATGACGACATTGTGGACTTCTTGATTAATACTATAAGGGAAAAAGATCCGATGAATGGCATTTTTGCCATGCAAACTTTGGGAATCATTGGTGAACCAGCAACGGAGGTAGAACTGGTAATTAGTCGCTTTTTATCTCATCGCCATCCAGCGTTAAGATTAATTGCAGCTCAAGCGCTACATCGCTTAGACGCATCATCTGTTACAATTGCAGAAGCATTAGTTCGCAATCTACCTCAACGAAAAGCAGAACCGTTCATTCGCCGTGATAGCTTCAATCTGTTAGAAGAGATAATTAAGGATGTTCCAGGTATTATCCCTAGCCTAATAAAGCAGACCTCAAATCGCGATCCAGTAACTCGCGTTATGGCCGCACGTCTTTTGGGCGAATTTGGAGAGCTTGCCAGAGAAGCGGCACCAGCTCTTGTAAAAATGATGGACGATAACCTAATGACGTGTCAATATCATGCACGTCAAGCCTTAGAGAAAATCTCACCTAGCGATTAAAACTAAAGGCTGCTACACTTTGTAATTAAAATAAAATAAGGACAAGCAGATCCAATTAGATCATTAGCCTGCTTGTCTAATTCTATTGGAGTGTTATAGCAAAACGGGAGATGGCTTAGCAGCCATCCCATCCGAATTCAGGTTGTATTTCTGTTGTGAAACTTTCAACGTGGGGTTTCAGATAAGTACCCCATTTTTCGACAGCTAGTTGTAGCTCTTTCATGTCCTTGGGGATTTCTTCAAAATTCCCACCCTGCATGTAAAGATCAACGGCTTGACGCATGGCTTTGGCTCCATCAATAGAACCATTAGGATGAGCATGCACACCACCACCAGCTCCGAGTATGATATCGGTGCCTAGCTCGTGAAGGTTCACTGGAATCATTCCGGGGTATACGCCCCCTCCAACAATGGGCCAGTTGGCTTTAATGTGGTAGAAAGGTGCGCGGGAGTTGAGTGCAGAGGTGATTTCATCGAAGTAGGGCATGAAGAGTTTGCCATGGCTCGTGGGGAGAATATACATATCGCCTCCGCAGAGCCGGACAAATTTTGCGATGGTGGGATAGTTGAAGCCGTGGAAGCCACGATACCACATTCCTGCGCCAGCGGGATGAGCGAGGACAGGGACCTTTATAGAGGGATCTTCGGCAACATCGCGCAGAATAGTGAAGCCTGTGGCGAGGAAGTTGACATGTAGTGCATTTGCACCCATTTCAACCATTTTTTCTGCATTTTCCAATGTACGGTGACCGTCGTCTGAGATATTAATTGTGTACAGTGTCTTTTCTCCAGTTTCGGATTCGGCTTTATCGATTGCTTCCATAACAGCTGTGATGCGGTCCTCTAAAAGGCAGTTACAGGGGGATTCCATTAGTTCATCGTCTTTAATAATATCGATTCCACCAACAGCACTTTCATAGCATTGCTCAGCAAATACTTTGGTTTCTAGCCCCACACAAGGTTTAATCATGGTGAGTGTTAATGGTCGTTCTTTGGCTTTGAGGAGCTCGCGGACACCTTCGACACCAAATTTGGGACCTTTGAAGGTGGCAGCAAAGGATTTGGGAAATTGAACATCTAGAATGCGAACGGCTGTATTTTTCACATAGAAAATGTTGCCTGCGATAGCCGCCATGAGATGGGCGACGGAGGGAAGAAAGTTGGCCATGGGAAAACCGATTTGGGCGATGATGTTGGTATAATCGGGACCTGGTGTCCGATAGAAGCCCAGGGTTTTTCCAAGAAATTGGCGACGAACTTCATCAGTTTCACGGGGTACACGAATCCATGTACCGGTGGTTTGTTCGATAGAGAGACCTTCAACTATGTGAAGTAAATCTGGCTCCTGTGTTCGGATATGGAAAGTGGCGATTACATATTCGTCGGGATCAATACTTTCTCGCGTAGCTAATCCTTCGGGTTCATATTTTGGCATATTAGGTTTAACCCCCAGTGAGTGGCAAAGGATTGCTAAGAGTTCATAAAGCTTTTTAAAATTTCACAAAAAAACGTGGAATTAGCGACCTAGTTAAGTTCTGATAACTTTCTTGTGGCCTATTTTGAATTTCTAGTTCCAAGTCTGAATCAGGAATCAAAAATTTATTTCCTTTTTCTATCTACAGGTGTAGTCTTTTGTTCTATAATCCCCTGAGATCACAAATAGGAAAATACACTAAACGAATTTTGGGTTGAACTGCACTTCCGCCTAGCCAGATGTGATTTTTTGAGTATAAAGGTGAACTACCCCACCCTGACGACCGGGGCTTCTCGGGCTTAAAGATAAATAGACCTTGGATACAACACTACGGCGAATGGAGACTTGAAGATGTCGAAGCAGCAGAAAAAGCATAAAGAAGCACAACCACATTTGCAGGTTCCTAAACATTCTCATTGTGAACTCTGTGGTGCTCCTGTGCGCTATGGAATGGAATATTGTAATGCCGAACATAAAAAATTGTTTCAGAAGAAAGCCCGAAAAGACCGGCTGATGAATGCCATTCCTGTTATTATCGTCATTATCATTGCGGCAGCCTCCCTCCTCATTTCGATCATTATGTTTTCTCCTCCATGATATTAACAGACTGCTCACCATGGAGACAGAGAAGCAACCACTTGGTCAGGTATTTTCCCTTTTTCAACATCAGTGAGGGCATTATCAATAATATCTAGGGCGTTGTCAGCTTCTTCTTGGGAAAGTGTGTAGGCAGGACATATGCGAAGCACTGATTCTCCAAGAGTTGTTAGAATTAGACCTAACTCTCCAGATCGCCAACAGACTTTCGAAGCTTCGAGGCGGGCAGGTTCGCGCGTTTTCTGATTCTTAACCAAATCGACACCAATTAACATGCCCTTGCCACGAACATCGCCGATAAGTGGGTGATCCTTTTTCATTTCGTCTAATCTCTTTTTGAGATACCCACCCATCTTTAGAACCTGCGCAATGAGATTTTGGTTTTTTATTGTATCCAATACAGCGAGTGTCACAGCACATACAATTGGATTAGCTACACCTGTTCCAATGGCTGATGGAGGCTTTAACTCATCCATTACTGAAGCTCGACCAATTACACCACTTAAAGGAACTCCTGCAGAAAACCCTTTACCAAAGGCAACAAGATCCGGTGTCAGCTCATATTGTTCTGAAAGAAACCAAGATCCACAGCGTCCACACCCCGTTTGAATTTCATCAAGTGCAAAGAGCATGTCGTGATCCTGACAAATCTCTTGGAGTCCTTTCAACCAGTCAACTGGAGGAAATATATAACCGCCATCAGAGGCAACCGGTTCTGTAATAATTCCAGCAACCTCTTGGGGAGGCACGAGGTGTTTTAGTACCGTTTTCAAGTAGTCTAAACAAGCTAGACCACAGTCAGGATACTCTTGTTTGAAGATACACCGGTAACAGTCCGCAAAAGGAACATGGTAAATTTCTGGGATGAATGGACCTAAGTATCGCCGTTGAATGGTGGAAAATGCACTCAAAGATAAAGCACCATAAAGTGCGCCATAATACCCTTTGAGAAAAGTAATGATTTTTGTGCGTTTAGTTCCCACTCTCACAAGTTTTACTGTAAGATCCATAGCCGCGGCACCAGCAAGCTGATAAATGGTCTTTTTGGGAAAACTTCCTGGAGGTAGTTGATTTAGTTTCTCAGCCAGCTCAACTGCTAATTCATGATATCCGTAGAGTGGAGGATGATGAATTAGCCGATCTGCTTGTTCGTGGATGGCATTGACAACGGCGGGATGACGATGACCAATGGGTAGAGCTGCGGCTCCACCTAAGAAATCAATGTATTCGTTTCCATCCTTGTCCCACACCTTCGAGCCTTCAGCGCGAACTGCGACTACTGGATAATAGGCCAACCGGAGTGCTTGTCCAATCGCATTCTTATCACGTTGGACTATTTTCAGTCCTTTCTTTACTAACCCCATTTAGATCAGCTTCATCCATTTGTTAGATTTTAATTAAGAGATAGATTTTCTTATCAAAGAGAATTTAATGCGCCTCGTGAAACGCTGTTCCCCAACTATCTGCTGCTAGTATGGCATCTTTGACCATGCCAGGTGAAATAGTGATAGGCATGTTACTCATGGTGTCTTTAGGGTCACAGGCTTTTTCAGCAGCAACACCAAGATCTTCAGTGTTGATATTCCCGAGTTGAGCTAGTGTTATCGGAAGCCCCACATGATGTTCCCAGGTCATTATGTGTTCGATTTCCTTAGGTTCCCTGTTTTCTAGTATCATTTGCACTAAAACGCAAAATGCAACAATTTCACCGTGATTGGCTTTTACTCCTGAAATGAAAGTTAAACCGTTATGAATGGCGTGTGCTGCTGCCAATCCCGTGCTTTCAGCGCAAAGGCTACTTAGAAGCTTGATTGATTCGAAGATTCGTTCAACATAGGGAGTTACTAGTTTCTGTTCAAGGTCCTTTGCAGCGCGATAGCCATAAGTGAGAAGGTTGTATTCGCATAACTCACCGATCCATGGGGATACGGCAGTGGGGCGTCCAAATAGAAGGCTGGAAGCTTTCGGCTGGGCAACACAAGCTTTTGCCTCAATGTTAGCTCCTAGTGCATCCCCCATTCCCCATACTGTAAATTTAGCTGGAGCTGTTACAAGCACTTCAGGATCGACTAAGACTAAATTAGGGTTCTTTGGATAAAAGAGGTACTCAAGCCATTCGTGTTTTTCAGTATAAATGACTGATAGCGCACTTGCATCCGCGTTAGTTGCGCATTGTGTTGGTACGCATGCAACTGGTACTTGGATTTTATGAGCTACTGCCTTCGCTGTATCGACTGAAACACCTCCACCTACACCAATGATGATGTCGGCTTTCTCTTTTTTTCCAATCTCAGTGAGACGATCAATTGTAGGATAAGTAGACATTCGAATCGTGTTGTCTATAGCGACGATGGTGACCTCGGACTCATTAAGGCTTTTTTCGATTCGTTTTCGTGTTATGTTTAATGCTGTTTTTCCACCCAGAATCAACGCTTGTTTGCCGATTTTGGAGATGTGCATTCCAAGCTCATCCAGTGCACCACGTCCTTGAACATAGCGGCTTGCTGATCCGAATATCTTCATCTGACTTACTTCCAAAATATTTCACCCATGATATTGGTTTGGCGAAGAGCATTTGGAAGTAACTTCTATAAGTATCCCACGAAAGTCTATAGTCGTGTTTTATAACAATCCATAAACGCTTTAGATATAGAGCAAATAATTACGGCTATGAGTTCCATTTGGTTTCCCAAAAAAAATGAACTTTCAAGATTATTGAGCGGATCCTATCGAACGGATGTTAACGGTTGGATTCGTCTCCACCTTACAGGCGATTGTCAGCAGATGGGATTTCAACATGGCTATTGGCTAGCTCATGAGATTCAAGCCAATGTTAAACAGACGGGTATGTTTCTCGATAAGGCAGAAAAATATCCTTGGAAAAAATTCCGAGCCGATGCGGAAAAAATCTGTTGGCATATGACCCCTGAAACGCTCAAAGAAGAAATTCAAGCGGTTGAAGCAGGAATACGCCTTCGAGGCATAACGAATATCAGCTGGAAAGATATCCTCGCTATAAATGCGTATGGTGATACCCTTTCGTGTCATTATGCCAAGGAGCATGAAAATGCACGAGATTCCCGTAGAAAAAGCGGGCATTGCAGCGCTTTCATTGCTACGGGTGAGGCAACTAAAGACAACCGGATTGTGCTCTGTCACAACACATGGTTTTCCTATATCATCGGAACGACCTACAACATTATGATGAGTTTGAGCCCCTCGGAAGGGTATAAGATGTTTATCCATACGTGGCCAGGGGCAATAGGTGGTTCGACAATAGATTGGGATATGAATGCTTCAGGGATTATGTGTGCTGAGACTACAATCACCGGAGCAAGTAAATTCAAACATGATGAAACCCCCTACTTTGTTCGTGGTCGCCTCGCGATTCAATTTGCTGATTCGATTGATAGCTGGATGAACACTATGATTGAGGGTAATAATGGTGGGTGGGCTAACGCGTACCTTGTGGGAGATGCGAAGACTGATGAAATTGGTTGGTTAGAACTTGGTATTCATGAATATGCTACTCGTCGAACGAAAAATGGTTATTTTGTAGGTTCTAACTGGGCACTCGACGAGAAAGTAAGAAATGAATGTGTGGGTATTTCATTTAATCAGAGAGCGACTCATTCTTGTGCATCAAGAACTCAACGACTGCTCCAGCTCATGGAGGAATTCAAAGGTAAAATCGATGTCGAAATAGCTCAACGAATTATTAGCGACCATTTTGATGTTTCTTTGAATAAAGAACAACCCTCAGCAAACACGATCTGTGGTCATACAGAATATGACAAGCGAGGATTAAAAGAATGGAAATGTGGACCCTTTGAGGCCTTTGGAACTACTGATGCAAAGGTTGTAACAAGTGCCCTGAGTGAGGTGGGATCGTGGTGGGCGCATTGGGGACCAGCATGTAATCTGAAGTTCGATTCTAAGAAGTTCTTTACTGAACATCCTGAATATGCTTGGCAGGCTCCTTATACTCGCGATATTATTCCTCATCCTTGGACTTTATTCAAGGCGGATGTTGATTGGAGGAATTAGTCGAGAGGGTGAGTTCAGACTATTGAGTGGAAACAGGATCTTTATCCTTGCGTTAACATGAAATGCTTGATTTTGTCCTTTTCAATGTCAATGATAGCCCCGCGGAGAACCCCTTCGAGGTATTCACTGCCCGGATTTATAGTTAGGGTTCTCCCAATTTTATGGAAGCCACGTGACTCATGAATATGTCCATGTAAACCTAGGAGGGGCTGGTACTTTTCGATGGCAGCACGTACAGCTTTGCTGCCTACGGGTTGATCCTGAATTCGCCCTCCTTTCGTTTGCACTTGAAGTTCACCGCCATCAACTTCAGCTAATACCGGGCACAAATCGAGAGTTGAATCATACGGTGGAACGTGCATATTGAAAATCGCTGATTTAGGATTTTGTAATTTGGATGCCATTGTTTCAATACGTTCTTCTAGTTCCTCTTCTGGGATATCCCGAGGACATTCCCAAGGTGTGACATTGCCATAGCCGAGAGAGATCATCTCGTGATCATCGTCAATCATAACGACCTTTTTATCGGGATTGATAACATAATCTGAAGCATTCAGAGCAGGGTCGATTTCGAATCGATCATCGTTTCCGGGACACACGAACATCTTGATTTCTGAGTCTCCCAGTCTTTCTTCCGCCAACTTAATCCAGCGTTTTAGCTCATCGTGCATAACTTTGTTGAAAAGTTTGTCAATCTCGTTTTTATTTTCGCTTATTTTGTGAATTTCATCGGTGGATCCAATATATGGGTAATAACCACTGTTTCGAATAGTTTTGATAACCTGGTCGAGTTCTTCTTGTGTATCAATCTCGTATGTTTTGTTCATGAATGTTAACGAATAATGATTACCGTCTTGTTTGATTGGTATGATAGCTTTGCCAGTGATGTCCCCTCCCAT
>JABXGS010000187.1 GCA_016550425.1 archaeon | reverse complement strand
TCTTGGATCATTTCTTGAGCATCATACTTGGTGATTGGTGCAACTCGAAAGCTTACATCCTTAAGAACCTCGACAAAAATTCCCCCTAAACCAAACATAAGAGCAGGGCCAAATTGCGGATCTTTTATTGCACCTATAATAACTTCTACGCCCTTGGCTGCAAATTCTTCAACAAATATGCCCCGGATTCTTGCATCTTTTTAGTGCTTCTTAACACTAGAGATTATTTTCTGATAACCGTCGCAGACTGCATCAGCATCTTTAAGATTAATTAGAACTCCCCCAACGTCACTTTTGTGAATGACATCTGGGCTTAGAATTTTAAGAACTACAGGATAACCAATTGTGTCCGCGGCTTTGACAGCAGCCTCTTGAGTTTCGGCGATTTGAAAGGTAGTTACAGGTAATTTGTAGATTTGCAATATTTTCTTTGATTCATGTTCGAGGAGATAAGTACGATTTTCTGAACGAGCAGTTGAGATGATATCATCGACTTTCGACATACACTTCACCGGGTAGCTCATACATCAAGCGATGCCAAATTAAAACCTTTTAGTCGAATAACATTATCTAAAGACTTCAAATCCTTCTCCGCCAGTTAAGACATTCGAGACGTGAGAAAATAGAAGATCTAAATTTTCCAGATTCAAGGCAGACACAGGGACTACATCTAACCCAGAAAAGATACGCTGAATGGCATTGACTAGGTCGCTCGAAAGCTCAATTTGTAATTCGTTTCTTGTTTCCTGAAGCGCGAAAATTAGCTGAGCACTATCATCAAGCCAGCTTGTTAATTGCTCTAATTGCTCCTCACTAAGAAGGTCAGCTCTAGATAATACATTCAGTTGAGGTAAATTAAAACGAACTAGTACAGAAGCGGAAAGCAAAAGCGATGAAATCATTCCGGCAGGGGTTTTCCCTAATGCGGCATCGACTAGATAAATGAGCATTTTGCTTTTTTCACCAAGACTCGATACAATAATTGGTCCGGTCTCTCGAAATGCAAACAATTCAATTTGCCCTGGAGTATCAAATAATAAGAAATCGACGCCAAGGTCTTTGATTTCATCTTGAAGAGTTTCTAAGTGGGAGCTTATTAAATCGATAGAAGCGATTAGCCCACCATTAGGACCCAAGTTGTATTTTTCCATAGTTCCTTGAAGTGAGACAAAATCTCTAACGTCGATATCCGGCCCATAAGGAAGTTGTAAGACACCCGGGTCTAGATTTACGGTACCTACACTGATTTTAGAATCCCGTAACCAACGAGCGAACTGATCCGTTAGAGTTGATTTTCCTGATCCTGCTGTACCAACAAAATAAATGGCATGCACTTCTTGGTTTACACCCCGGGCTTAAAGTTTCGCAGCCTTTTTACTAGGTCTTCGGTTTCTTTGATAGAAGAAAGGTATAGAGGAATCTTTTCAACTTCCGCAATTTTACAGGCAACAGAATCTACTTTTTTAGGTCCATGAAGAATGACAACTGAGGGGCGTACTGCAGGTCCCAATCCCATTTGTGATGTTCGAATAGCAACCATTGGCGACCGACCTGTACTAACGCGAGTAAAGATTGCGGCACGGTGTGGAGTCGCTCCATATAGTTTCAACATTTGCTCAGGAGAGAGTTGGAGAATGGCTCGGAGACTATCAATAGTCGTGTAACCAAAAATTTCACGATCTTGAATAATATCTTCAACAACCGTTTTGCACTCTAAGTGATCGGTAAGCAGTTTTACAGGAATTGCAGCAGGAAACTCTCGTATGTCTAATAAAATATCCGAAGGAATCTCCTGGCCAAGTAGCCGGATGAAAGCCTTTACAATTTGGCTTCCCCGGCTTTCATCAATTGATATAAGACTTTCAGCAAATTTTCGAATTGTTTCAACTCGTGGTGATTTTCTCCGACCACTTTCATAATCACTTATCACTGAAGGAGAAATCCCAAGGTGATCGGCTAATTCATGCTGAGCGACGCCAAATTGTTCCCGCCATTTGCGCATGATTCGCCCAGGATTCTCAGCTAAAGTAATTTCACCAGCTATACTGCGGAGTAGATTGTCGCGTGCACCTTGGTCCATTCTATCCATAGAAATACTTCTCACCTTAAAGAATCTTTGATGGCTCCCACCCAGTATAAATAGTTGAAAGTATAAGACGCGAAACGAATGAAGTAGGTGGTGTATGATGCAACCAGCGTTCCCCACTTCAACTGATTTAATCGTTCTGGCTATTGCATTCATTTGGGTTATTGGTGTTCTGGTTATCGGGGAAGGCTTGCGAAGATGGCGTAATTACCCTCCTGCAATGACTCGAAAATTTATTCACCTATTTGCTGGGTTCTCTGTTTTCACAATCCCATTTTACACACATGCTTGGGCAGCAATTATCGTGGCCGTTTCTTTTGTCATTCTGATTTTCCTTGCATCCCCCAAAAGCCCTATTAAGAGTCTCAAAACCATGTTCGAGGTAATGGCGCGCGAAGAAGATTATCTCTCAGGACATATTTGGGGACCTTTTCTATATGCAATTTCAATAACGATTCTAGTATCAATTTTCACACTTATTCCCCCATTGACTCCCGTTTATGTGCTTGCGGCAATGGCTCTAACGGCCATGTATCTTGGAGACGGAATCGCCCCCATAGTGGGAATGAAGTTCGGCAAACATAAGTATACAATCTGGAAAGCAACTCGAAGTGTTGAGGGATCCATAGCTGTATTTTTCGGATCCTTCTTTGGCAGCTGGATTTGTTGGTTGTTTCTGGATTATTTTGCCACAGGTGGTTTCCCAATTTTCAATATATTACAAATACTCATTCTCAGCTTCATCTGTGCTTTGTCTGCAACTATAATCGAAGCTTTTAGCCCCGCTGGTGCTGATAATCTTACGGTTCCACTTCTGACCACAGTAATCGTCTTTGTTTTGGCATTGGTGATTTATCCACCACTTTTTTCCATTATTTTGGTTCCTTAATGTTTAAGCTAGACCCAGCTTGAACTGCCAATTCCTGTGTGAACTGCCTAGCCCGTTCCATCGATGAATGATAAGGTTCTCCTGAGCCAAAATGTTGAGTTAGTTTTGAAAAACGTTTATTGACCTCAGTTAGCCAATCTTGGGGTTGAGATATTCCATCCCACTCATATATTCTTAGTTTATCAGCAACACATACAATTTTTTCTTCCCAGGTTTCGGGAATAAAGTCCCGGTTTGGCAATCCCAAGGTTTCTGCTTCAAATTTTGTAAATCCGCCCAAAACGTGTTTTTCAACTATCTTTCTAATGCCTTTGGGATATTGATGTTTGAGTAATAACTGTCCCCCAACATACCCGTGTGTCACATCATGTTTCTTAGCTCGACCGATATCATGCAGCAGCCCACCAATTTCTACTAAATCTATATCACATTGGACCTTTGTTGCTATCATATTTGCAATTTGTACTGCCTTAATCCGAGTTGCTTCACAATGCCGTCGTATCTGAGGATCGGAAATGATTTCATAAAGCAGCTTCCGGGCATCTTCTAGAGGGGGGATAAGGGATGACATTGGTTGCGTTTATAGAGTGTTACCACGATTTAATTTTAGACATTGACTAGTTAAACTGTGAAAATGTAGAAGGGGCTAGCCTAAATGAAAACAATTAGGGAGCTTTGGGCGCTCGATGAGACGATACAGAAGATTGCAGATAAAATTCAGGTCATTGAAGAAAAAAGAAATTCGTTTGCATCGATAATTCGAGGTGAACGTCAAAGGCTGAATTTACATGAAAACATTCCGTTAGCCCAACAGTATCTATGTGATGCTCAACTTGCACAAACCGTGAAACCAATTGATCTTACTGGACTGCGCGTGGGTGGTGTTGATGGAGGACTCCTTAAGAAGACCCTGCGAGGTATCGAACTTGTAATTACCCGTGCTTGTGCTACAATTTTTGAGTTTACACCATCAAATCGGGTATCAGCAATCTATTTTCCTGAAAAATCGACGCCCCCGACGGTGAAAGCAGAATTAAATCCCATATCTTGGCGTGAAGCAGAGGTGAGTGCTTCTCTCGAAAGACTCAGGGCTGAACTTGAATTGGCAATCCGCGTTCAAGATCATCATCCTGTAGAACTGCTTTTACTAGATGGGTCACTAAGGCCACATATCAGTGATCGGCCTTCCAATCAATCAGTATTCTCGGCAAAATATGAACGGATTACAGCACTCTTTGATGAACTTTATGAAAAAACTCGTGAAACAGGAACGTTGCTAGCTGGAGTTGTGAAAGATAGTCGAAGCCAACGATTCATTAAGATATTTGGCGAGATTCTACCACATCTGATAAAACAACATGCAGGTTTGAAATCCTTGTTACAGATGGATTATCGAACAATATTACGAACCAGTTACGATACTGATTTCTTTTTCAGAACACTTGATGTTGGTGAACGATCACCAATAATGCGATTAAATGGAGAAAAATTCGATGACTCACTTGAGGTGGATGCTGAGGATGTCTTAAACAATAGAAATCTTGTCTGTATTTATCTGCGAACCGCGCAATTTGATTATCCTCTAAGAATTGAGATTTTTACAGGTTCCTTTGATCCAGCGCGGATTGTAGAAAAAGTTAGTTCGATACTACTTCCAATGTCCTCTGAGAATGAAGGATTTGCTCTTCCCACTGTGCTCATTGACGCAGATTCTCAGGCGCGGTTAATTGAACGTGATCTTGACTTTCTATTTACGCAATTAGCAAATCGAATAGGTTATCCTCAGAGTCTGTTGAAACTCCGTCGGGAAAGAATGCCGTTTCATTAAGAGAAGGTGAACATCAAATGACCCAGGAAACACTTGGAACTGTTGTATGCACAGAAGATGGCCCGTCGACAGAGAAGATATCCTTTGTCATCGGAAAACGTGATGAACTAAATAATGATAGAAAGATACCCGTTCATGTTGGACAGTACGTTTCAGTTGAAACTGAAGAGGGAGTGGTAATTGCCCATGTCGAACAGGTTTTCAAGACAAATCGTTATTTCTCGCAAGTTGATGCCGTGCACGAGTTTACGCGCCAAGGAAAACCCTTTGGAGCAATTTTTCCTATCGATCGGTGGGAATATGTCTTAGCACAAGCTAAACCGTTGGGGATTTTTGAGAAAGGGCGTATTCAACGTATTACTTACCCACCCTCACCCGGTGCAGTTGTTTCTACACCAGACTCAAAACTGCTATCTGATTTCCTGGGATTTGAAAAGGATGGCCTTCATCTTGGTCAGTTACTTTTTCATAATGTTCCCGCTTTGTTCAATTTAACTAAGTTATATCAGAAACACGTTGCCCTCTTAGCCATGAGTGGAGCAGGTAAAAGTTATGCTGCTGCTGTTATGCTAGAAGAGCTCTTTTCCAGGAAAGCCAGCCAAGGACGTCCAGCAGTTTTAGTAATTGATGTTCATGGTGAATATACCGGTTTAACAGAATCTCAAGAGATAAGGGGAAAAGATGCTGAGGAACGGTTAGTAGTAATTCGGAGTCCATTAATTGAACTTGCCACACCAGCGATGAACGCAAAAGCCTTTGCTACCTATTCACCTGAAATGGGTACTATCCAAGTTCGTGAGTTAACTAGAGTAATTAGAACTCTACGGTCTGTCCGAAAAGGACAACCTTATGATTTAAGCGATTTGATATCAGCCTTAGAAAAAGATCCTTCAATTAATACCCGTACAAGGGAAGCGCTTCTTGGATGGTTAGACAATCTGCAAAGTCTCAATCTATTCGGAAAGACTTCAACCCCGGAATGGAAGAAGCTCATGAAGCCTGGTCATGGGGTGATTCTCGATAT
>JABXGS010000186.1 GCA_016550425.1 archaeon | reverse complement strand
TTCGGTAAATCATTGATTGCCTCATTGATCGGAAGCCTTGTCGCCGCGGTTCTTGCATGGGCTTTTCAAACGTTTCTAGCCGTCTTCTGGTGGGCTGCGGGCATCGTCATCTTCATTGTCTGGTTGCTCATCATCAAATATTACTTCGGAACCGGCTGTATAGGCGCTCTGATAGTGGCAATACTAGCGTTCATCATCTATCTGATCTTTGCATGGCTCTTCTATGTCTTCCTAGTACCGCTCTTCCCAATGCCATTCTAAGCTGCGATACTTTCCAGGGGGGCCTTTCGGGCTCCCTTTTCTCTTCTTTTTAAATTTGTAAAAGAAGATGTTCTCTTATCCAGGAAACAAACCTTTATTATGCCAGCTACATGCTGAAGAATTTGGTGAGTATACGCTGGCACGCGCGTTATTGGCGATGTTACGCTCTGATGTGCATGACCATGTTGAGTGGCCCCTGCATTTAGAGGAGTTTATCTACCTCGTTGAGGCGGCAGAGTTCGAAGTGGTTGAAACTGTGCTGCAAACCCGAATGCGCCAGCATGGAGGGTTTCTTTTTGGGCGCGGAAAAGTGGACGAGATCGCACAGATCGTGGCCATGGAGGACATTGAAACTGTTGCTGTGTATAACGTGTTGACTTCGATGCAAAAGTTCAATTTGCAACGCGTTATCGGTGTTCCTGTGCTGGATCGGTATGAGATTGTGTTACAGGTATTTGGCCGCGAGGCACGCGATAACGTATCACAGCTGCAGTTGGAATTAGCGGCCTTACAGAAGAGCTATCCCTACATCAAAGTCACAGAAAGTGAACGGTTGCTCCACGAACGACCCGCCCGGCGAGGAGGTAGAGGTCCTGGTGAGTATGCTTATCATGCTCAGTTACGGCAACTGCGAAAACGTATTGCCAAGGTGACTTCAGAATTAACCCGTTACCGTGGAGAACATCGTCGACGAATGCGGAAACGTCGTCAGATGGGCGTTCCTATGGTTTGCATTGTCGGGTGTTATAATGCGGGGAAGACGAGTCTGTTCAATGCGCTCACGGGAGCAGAAAAAGAGGTCAGTGCTCGTCCCTTTACAACTTTGGCGTCAAAATGGTCACTCGCAGGGAATCCGGGACTATTTTTTGTGGATACCATTGGCTTTGCGTTGGATTTGGACCCTGAGTTGATTTCCGCTTTTCAATTGAATCTCGATGATATGCGAGCCGCAGATGTGTTGCTTTTAGTAGTGGATATATCCGATGCAATACAACTTCTGGGTATGAAGATCGAGAGTTCGTTAGAGATTCTTCGTGCAACAGGCATTGATGAGGCGCGAATTCTCGTTGTATTAAATAAAACAGATTTAGTTGATAGTGAAGAAGCTGAGGAAGCGACTGCATTCATCAAAGAAGCTTATAAGCTCCCCTCTGTGTCTGTCTCGGCAGAAACTGAAGGCAATTTCGAAGAGCTTATGACCAAAATTCGTGTTATCTACGAAATGGTAAGGGGGGCCTCCTCTTCTCCAAGGCAGGAATGAAAAACGAATCGTTCATAAAGCCTCACTCAATACTGAAAAGAGAAGCCTAGGTGACTAAGGTGTCTGAGCAAACCACGTATCAGCATTGGATTGATGCCTTAGTCGAGGAAATTATCGACTACTGGGGTACTGATGTCTCAAGCATAGACTGTAGCTGTGGTCTTTCTGTCTCAGGTCTCCAACATGTGGGACGTCTCCGTGGGGAAATTACTCTAACGAACACGGTGATGCACCAGCTTCAACAGAAAGGGTACCAGTCCAAGCATTATGTCGTCCGTTACACCAGCGATGAATGGAAGGGCAAAGAAGGTCAACTGACTCAGTTTTCTGATCCTGCGAAAGCAAGGGACTACGTTGGTCGACGGCTAATTGATGTACCTGATCCCAAAGGCGAGTTAGACAGTTGGGTCGACCGATATTGGCTTGATTTCGGCAATTATCTCGATTGCTTTAGTCGTGATACAACCATAGTCAGTACTAACCAGATTTACACCTGGCCACAAATGCAAGAATTGGTTCGGTATACTATTGAGCATCGAGAACTAGCCCGTGAAATCGTAAATAAATATCGAGTACGAAACCCCTATCCATCGGACTGGTTTCCGATTAATGTGTCCTGCAAGAAATGCCAGCATATTAGCACAACAACGGTTATCGCCGTTGATTTGGACGCTTATACTGCCACTTATCAATGCGAGGAGTGCGGCCATAAAGGAACTATAAGTATTGAAAACGGGAAACTCTCTTGGCGATTAGAATGGGCTGCCTTGTGGAGGGTTCTCGGGGTTGGGTTCGAACCATTTGGTAAAGATCATGCCACACCTGGGGGATCACGAGATAGCGCCAAAGAAATCGCGGAAACTTTCTACAAATTCAAACCTCCAGTTCCCTATGCAAATGAGTGGGTAGGTCTGATTGAAAACGGGGTCGACAAAGGAGATATGGGTAGTTCGGATTTCAAGGGCTTCACTCCCAAAACATGGATCTCCGTTGCTCCAGGAGAACCCCTTCGGTATATTTACTTGAAGAATAAATCAATGAAACGATTAACTCTAGGTCTAGAATACATCCCCAATTATATCGGACAATATGAACGCGCTGAACGCGTGTATTATCAAACTGACACACCCAAAGCTCCGCCCCATGAAATTGCTGATATCTGTCGGAGCTACGAACTTGCGAACCTTGACCCTTTACCTAAAACAGCTCCCCTTCAGCTCCCGTATCTACATGCAGTTCTGCTAACCCAAATTATCCCGCACGATCAATTACCAGATGCGGCTATCGACAAACTAGCCAACACGGATATAATTCCTCAATCTTTGACATCTGAGGAAAGAGATTATATTACAACTCGCTTGAACCAGGCTTATACTTGGGTGACTCAATATGCTCCAGATTCTTATCGAATTATCACACTTTCCACTCCTCCCCCAGGTTTAGCCGATGAAATTCCTGATGAGCTTCGAATCATATATCAACAGCTCTATGACAAGCTTGATCCCACTCAGTGGACCGAACAGCGAATTACTGATATAATGAAAGATTTGACACAGAAGCTTTCTAAAAGGACTCAACGCGCCTTCTTTCAGAACCTCTATAAAGCCTTCTTCGGTACTGAACAAGGACCTCGCATTTCCGCTTATTTTACCTTTACCGACCCATCTCTGGTACGTTCACGCCTACAATATCTCACAGCCACATCGAAATGAGAGCTCATTAAATGAAACATTCTTTCTACAAACAAGACGCAACCTATATATGCTCAAATCTCTAAAGTCAATTCTATCCTTTACTCGGATAACGGAGAGTAGAAACCATGTCAAAACCCGCAGTCAGTGCATTCCGCCAAGCCGTCTACAACGAAGCTAAGGC
>JABXGS010000185.1 GCA_016550425.1 archaeon | reverse complement strand
CCGGGAATCCGTACAACTGTCTTTCTAATGGGATGTGCATTGAAATGCCACTGGTGTCAAAATCCAGAAACATGGACTGTGACATCCCAACTTGTGTGGTACCAAGATCGCTGCATTGGTGCACAGCATTGCCTTTCTGCGTGTCCGAAAAACGCATTATCTTTGTCAGCTTCCGGTATGACCATAGATCGGGAAGCCTGTGATGGGTGTGGGCAATGTATCCTAGTCTGTCCTGCGAAGGCGCTGGAGTTACTTGGAACCGAAAAAAACGTTCAAGAAGTTGTCGAAGAAGTCCTCCGTGATAAGCCCTTTTACGATGAATCGGGGGGTGGTGTTACCCTTAGTGGTGGCGACCCCCTCTTTCAACATCAATTCTCTCACAAACTCCTAACGCAGTTTTCCAAAGAAAACCTCCATACTGCAGTAGATACCGCAGGATTTGCACCAAAGGAGATTTTCCAACACATCATTCAAGAAAGTGACCTTGTCCTATTTGACCTAAAACACATGGATCCAACCCAGCACCTCGAGTATACCGGTGTGCCCTTAGAACCTATCCTGAAGAACGCCAAATGGCTTGGAGGACTAGATAGGGCCATTTGGATTCGCACCCCAATTATCCCGGGATATACAGACTCGCCACAAAATATCGCAGCTATTGCCGCATTCATACGACTTCATCTCCCCAATGTTGAACGCTGGGATCTATTAGGCTTCAACACACTATGTAAGGCTAAATGGAAACGATTAGATAGAACCTTCCCGTGCGAGAATATCCAACTTGTTACTGAGAAACAAATCAGATCCCTTGTAAAAATCGCTAAGGACTCCTTAATCGAACAGATTACCTGGTCTGGTGTCACACAAGAATCAACCATACAAGAATAGCTTGAGATATATTTGATACTATGACGATATTAAAATGAAAATACCAAACCTGCTCATGAAGCGTTTTCATAAATCAGCTTTGATGGTGAATTCACGTTGGTAAAAAAGCAACAAAAACGTGCTCGCGAACTTGGATTAATTATTGGAAAGATGCCACCAGGACCACGTAACAGTATAACAGATGTTCCCGGAGTGTTGGTGGGACATTCAACTATAATTGAAGGTAAAGGAAAACTCGTTCCAGGTAAAGGACCGATACGCACTGGTGTTACAGCAATCCTTCCTCATGATGGGAACTTGTTTTTGGAATCTGTTGTTGGGACAGTTCATATCATCAATGGTTATGGTAAGGCTGTTGGACTTGCTCAACTACTGGAACTGGGTCGAATTGAAACGCCAATTCTTTTGACGAGCACACTGAACGTCGGTATTGTTGAAGATGCTGTAACTCAATATGTGATTAAGCAAAATCCCCAAACGGGGATTTCGATAACTACTCCGAACCCGATCGTTGCTGAGTGTCATGATGGTTTTCTTAACGATGCTCAAGGTCGTCATGTTCGCCCGTCCCATGTGTTTGAGGCAATTAAAGGGGCTTCAAATGATGTCGAAGAAGGCTGCGTAGGTGCTGGAACAGGCATGATGGCATACGGGTACAAGAGTGGAATCGGTACTGCGTCCCGAATTATTCCTGAGAAACAGGGAGGATACAGCATTGGGAGTCTTGTGGTTCCTAACTGTGGAAGAAAAGGTGATCTTATCCTTAACGGTAGACCCATAACCGAATTATTAAAAGAGACCCAAAGCTCCACCGATGAATCTCCTCATATACATGGAGGTTCAATTATCGTCATTATAGCTACCAATGCTCCACTTTCATCCCGTCAATTGGGTCGATTGGCACGACGTGCCACAATTGGGATAGGACGAACAGGAAGTGTTGTTAGCCACGGGAGCGGGGATTTTGTCATTGCATTCAGCACTGCTCATCGTGACCCCCTCAAAGCATCAATGGTACTTAGTAAACGTGCACAGTTAAGAGAAGGATTGCTTACAGCGTATTTTGGAGGAGTTATAGAAGCTACAGAAGAGGCGATAATAAATGCTCTTTGCATGGCCACTTACATGAAAGGCCGAGATGATCATTTCGGAAAGCCACTGCCTACTGATGAGCTCTTCCTTTAATGAAAGTCTAAGTTATCACCGAGTAACGTCTAAGATTCGTAATTATTTGTTAGAATTTAGGCGTTCTTTTTCGAGCTCCAATAATATAGTGATTGTAAAAAGTATCGAGTATATCGTAGGCAATGTTGTCAGCATGATCACCGATTCTTTCTAGATTTCGAAGTGTTTCGGTGAACATCACATCTGCTTCTGGTAGACAAATGCCCTTGGTGGTCCTTTTTATGTGTGCTTGTTTAGATTTTCGTTCTAAGACATCAACCTCGTCTTCTAGGTCCACCGCTTGTTTAGCTAAGATTTCGCTTCTCTGTTTCATAGCTGCTATTGCAGTTGAATAGGTTTCTTCAACTTTTGTGAAGAGTTTTGTTAATTCTTTTATCGCCTTTTCGGAGAAGGTTATCCGTTCTTTCACTCTAAGAATACCAAACTCAGCTATGTTATTCGTCATATCGCCAACGCGTTCAACATCAACGATTATATTCAGTAATTTTATTCGCCACAGCTTCTGTCTCTCGGCTAAATCCTCTTCTTTAATTTTATCAATGAATAGCTCTGTTTCGTCACAATATTCATCCACTTCATCCTCTAAAACTAGAACTTCTTTTGCAGCATTTAGATCTTCATTGATCACCGCTAATTTACTTAGGTTTAGCATTTTGAGAGTTTTTTCGGCGATGGTGGTTACTTCTTTTTCAGCTTCCTGTAAGGCAAGTTGGGCAATGTTCAGCATCTTTTCATCGAAGAAATGTCGTGATTTGAGTTCTCCTTCTCTCTTTGGAATTATCCGTTCACAGAACCAAACTAGTGCACCTACAAAGGGAATGAACATCAAACTCACTAATACATTGAAAATTGTATGAGCGTTTGCTATCTGACGAGCAAGATCAGGGCTAGTCAAGCTCACAAGTTGTGTAAATGGAATGAGAAAAGGTAAGAAAATGAAAACTCCTACGAAGTTTATTGTTGCTTGAGCCACAGCAGTCCGTTTCGCAGGTCGAGTTGCTCCGATTGCCGCAAATAATTCTAAGAATGTGGTACCGATATTAGCACCCATAACAATGGCTATTGCTGCTTCTAAATTTATAGCCCCAGCTCTTCCAAATGCAATAACGAGGCTAGTAGTTGCCGAGCTGCTCTGCGTGACACCCGCAATTAAGGCACCTATAAGAATTCCAATAAGAGGAATCTGACCAAATGTATTGATTAGATAGATGAAAATCGGTAAATTCACAAGGGGTTCTATTCCCAAACCCATGATGTCCATTGCGAGAAACAGTAAACCTAAGCTAAAACCAATTTTTGCTACAAATTTCACCTTTTCATTTTTGGAGAGAAACCCGACAAAGAATGCTATTGCAATCAGAGGAAAATAAGCCAATCCTATATTGAATGAGACGATCTGAGCGGTGATTGTAGTACCAATTTCTGATCCAAGAATGACGTTTACTGATTGTCTAAAAGTCATGATTCCTGCATTGACCATTCCAATTAAAGTTAGAACTGTGATACTGGAACTCTGTGTCATTATAGTGGTGGCGGTTCCTACACCCATTCCTTTCACAGGATTATCGGTTGCCTTTTCTAGTATCTTGACAACACGTGGACCCGTAATTTTAGCCAAGCTATCGCTAAGTAATTTGACACTATACATGAAGAGCGCAAGACCACCGACAATTGTGAACACAATTGCTAGAGTTTCAATGACTTGCATAGAATGGCTCTCCATAAAAGAAGTAAGAGTTAGATTACGAATTCTTCGAAGCGAAGGTGCATATATAATTTTTCGAAGTAATCTATATATACTGTGTATATTCTATACTCCCAACGATAGTGTTGTGAGCTACCCAAAATGTCAACTGAAACACGAAAAGTGCAAATTACTGGCGGAGCAACCTACATTATTTCTTTGCCGAAGCGGTGGGCAGCGAAAGCAGGATTGAAACCGGGAAGCAAACTGCAACTTGTTCCTCAAGATCGATACTCCTTATTACTCTACACGGCTGAATCACCTGAAGCCGATGTCCTCTCTGAGAGTCACGTCGCAATTCCAAAGGGAATGCCCACAGAAGATATTGTCAGAAATTTCATCACGCAGTATCTAGCTGGCTTTGATATAATACAACTTGATTTACAATACGTTAAAGCAGATCAACGTATAGCCGTGAAAGACACCATTCGACGTTTGATGATTGGAGCCGAAATCGTCTCAGAGACCACTGAAAGGATTATTGTCCAATGTTTTTTGGGACAGGCTAATCTACCACTTTTGAATGCCCTTGAACGTATGGAAGGCCTGGTAAGTTCGATGCAACACGACGCCGGAATAGCATTTTTAGAAGGAGACAAACGACTCGCCGAAGAAGTTGTCCAGCGTGATCCCGAAGTGGATCGCTTTTACTTTTACATTGTTCGCCAATTAACATCTGCTATTAGCCGAACAGATCATATTCAAAAAATCGGCTTGACCACTCCTCAAGCCGTGTTAGGTTATCGTATGTTAGTTAAAAGTATTGAACGCGCAGGAGATCATGCCACGAGAATTGGTTCTATAGCCACAACCACAAGGCTACCAGAAAAGTCGCCACTGGCGACCACCTACAGAAAAATGCACAAATTGGCAAATACTATTTTTCATGATTCATTGAAAGCTCTTAGAAGCTTAGATGTGCCCTTAGCCCATAAAACCATTCATCGCGTTGATGAAATGGTTCAGCTTGAAGAGAGGGGGATTCGGTATTTGTTGGGTAGTAATTACCCCGTTGAATCTGTGTTAAACTTCCGATTGGTATTGGAGAGCCTGCGACGTATTGCTGAATATGGATCAGATATCGCTGAAACGGCAATCAACTTGTCCGTTGAACGATAGCACATGTTTCAGGATTTAGAGGTCAAATTGAGCTCCGCAATATGCACAAAATCGAGCGTCTCCATCATTTTCGGTTTTGCACTTGGGGCAAATTAAAACAGCGTCTTCTTCGGGTTCTTCAAAGAGGTCTTGAAGAGGCACGGATTCTGCCATATAGATTTCATTCACGGCTTTAGCGGAGGTGTAAATGGGGCTCCAAAGAATTCGTTTATTATCTTTGACTCCATGTGTTGGACACTCTAACAACACTACAGTGAAATGCCCTTTGATTCCTGACCGTTTTGGTTGGGCAGGTTCCCCACAGATATTGCACCGAAAAAGGCGATTTCCGACAGGGCCAATCCACTCACTAAGACGACTATAGGGTAAAAAGATGCGTCGCACTCGTCGGTGTACAGGGCATCGCACATAAGCGGCTAATGGTTGGAGCTCCTTATTTTTTGAAACCTGAACCTCATCGATTTTTAAAAGAATATATGGTCGTCCGCAGGGGCAGGTTAATGCGCCTTCCCAGGCGATGTCGGTTTCAGATTCCGAGTTAGTAATGGTGTGTTCCTCCGTGCTAGTTTTTAAATTTAAATACTTAAGGTTTGGTGACTCCTGGTTGAGGTTTTTGGAAGATGAGGATGTATTCGTGAATCTTGTTGACCCGGAAGGTGGTTGGGTAACCAAGAGGGCGAAGGTTATGATAGTCTTTGCGGCGGTCCCAGATTATGATGTCCTCTAGTTGGAATCCGACATTAGTCCATTGATTGATGCAATCAATGTGGAGGGGGTAGAATTTGTTTTTCTTTCGGAGATCCATTACTATCAGGATACACCAGTGTCCAGGTTTTAGTACTGTGAACAGATGCCTTGAGATTGTTCCAAGTGATTCCAAAAAATCTGAGTACTTTGGAATATTACCAAGATCCTGCGATGATGCGGTGTAGGGTCGCGAGGTTTTTCCATCAGCAGTACGGCGTTGTTGATGGATATTCCAATAGGGTGGAGATGTAACGATAAGATCCATGGAATTGCGGGGGATGATGTCCACTAGCTTGTTAGCAGTTTCGCAATAAATGTGCACTTTCGATTGTTTCAGATGTAGACGTTTTTTGGCAAGTTGGATATATTTTGGTGAGATATCAAATCCGATTGCGTGACAACCGAGTTGTTGAGCAGCGATTAATGTGCTGCCGGCGCCCATGAACGGATCGAGTACAGTGTCTCCTGGCTTTGTGTAGATTTTTAAAAGACGTTCAACCAGTTTTTGAGGAAACAGTGCCGGGTGCTTGAGTCTGCTTTCTTCCGTGGTTTTTCCGATTTCCCAGATGCTAATCGAATATCGTGTCCACGTTTTACCGTCTAACGCGTTTAGTTTCTTTTTCTCGTGATTGGTTGAGATTGGCATGAAAAATAGCCCCGATCGTATGGCTTATCCACTTCAGAGTTAAAAAGGAGTATTTCTGGTGGGAATCTAGATTGTGAAGTTGGTCTCTTTCTTGGTTGAGGTAAGGGCTTTGCTTAGAACCATGCGAGATAAGCTTGTGAAGGCTTTTTCGACATTTTCACCTGATAAGGCTGATGTTTCAAAAAAGTAGGCTTTCATACGTCGTGCAAGGCGATCTCCTGAAGTGGTACTTACTACTCGATGTTTGGCTAGATCCGCTTTTGTGCCCCATAAAGTGGGTACATAATCATCTAGCACTTCGTTGACTTCAGGAATCCAGCGTTTTTCAATCGCGCGATACGATTCGGGGCGAGTGATGTCATATACAAAGATGACGCCTTGTGCGCCTTGGTAATATCGCTTTCGTAGCGCGCTAAAGCGTTCTTGCCCTGAAGTATCCCATAGCGCTAGATTTACATGGAAACCATCAACTTCGAGCTCCTTATTCGTAACATCCATGGCTATTGTTGTGAGGTAGTCTTCAGTAAAGGTGTTTGTGGCAAATCGGCGAACTAGAGAGGTTTTTCCAACCGCCCAGTCTCCACAGACTATAATTTTGAAGACATACTTGTTAGAACTCTCAGATGACAAGGTATTACCCCGCTAATCGCTAGTTTCCGAATATTAGTTTTAAAGCTGTCGTTAACATCTAAGGGGACCTCTAAGGCTTGAATTTAGTCATCAGAGAGTTGTTTAATCCCATAAGGGCAAAGCGAGTTCAATGGGCAGCTTGAACACTTTGGACGTTGAGCTGTACATTGAGCTCGTCCATGAGCAATGAAAAGATGGTTGATGAGATTCCATTGTTCATAAGGGAGTAATTGCATTAGATCTTTTTCCACCTGGTCAGGGTTTTTTCCTTTGCTAAACCCCAATCGACGGCTAATTCGAAAAACGTGCGTATCCACTGCAATTCCGACAACTCGGCCAAACGCACGGTGAAGGATGATGTTTGCGGTTTTTCGACCAACTCCGGGAAGACGTACTAGTTCGTCCATGGTTTTGGGAACCTTTCCATCGAACTCCTCTATAATCATTTGACATGCTGCTTGAAGATACTTGGTTTTTTGCCGATAATATCCGACTTTGAAAATATCCTGCTGTAGCTCTAAAGGGTCAGCAAAGGCGACATCTTGGGGAGTCTGATATTTTTTAAATAATTCTTTGGTCACTTGGTTAACTTGTATGTCTGTAGATTGTGCAGAAAGCATCGTCGCAACAAGGTATTGAAATGGTGTGCGGGCTTTGAGCATCAATGGTTTCTGCGGATAATGATTTTCGAGTATGTTGAGAATACCCAATGCTCTAGTCTTCTCGTTTGTCTGATCCACGTCTAGTCCCTTCAGAAATAGTCACATGATATTAACTAAATTGAATTTTCGCCTTTTTCCATTATAAGATTCGTATTCTTGGACAAACGCGTAACAGTCATATATTATGTTGTAAATCAGATTTCGTGGTTCAGCGATGAAGGACGGCTGCCGGACGCCTAGCGTCTGAGGAAGCTCCATTCTCCCTTAGGCATCGGTACGGCGCGAGCCGTAAGGCGAGAGCCTTGCTCTGGGAACAGAAACGACACGCCCAGCGCTGAATTTACGATGAGGCAGTTGAAGATTAAAGGAAACTTTGATCTAAGCGGCGTGCTGGTAACAGCACACCTGTTAACCTGTTGAGGATGGCGTTGGAACCGATGAAACGGCCCATCACCGAGGGAGCAAGCCCAAATAGGCCACTTATGAAGAGCCTACTGAGGTGGCGGGTAGGGTGCTTAGCTAGATGCCGTCATTCCCTTCAAGGTGACTTGAATGGATGAACAGAAAATGGGCTACTCTCATTACTGAACCACACCTTTTCTCATTGAATGGTGGAGCACAGTGGAACCCCCACAAATCCTTGTATTACGCATTCCGGGATGCGACCCAAAGAAATGCAGTGCACTAAAGCTCTCTCGTCATAACCTAATCAAGCTCCTGCACAGCCCTCGACAAATCCGAGGACAGCCAATTATTTTAGACCCTTTTGCACTCCAAGCCTTTTCGCCTGCAGATTTACCCTATGCTCAAAAATCAGGTGTGCTAGTTTTAGATTGTTCGTGGAACGAAGCTGAGAAAATGTTTCAAAAACGATTACGGGGCACTCCACGTGGACTTCCGTATCTAGTTGCTGCAAATCCCGTGAATTACGGTCAAGTGGGAAAGCTGTCTTCAGCGGAAGCGGTGGCAAGTGCACTATATATTCTTGGATTTGTGAAAGAGGCTGAAAAAATCTTGAATCTTTTCAAGTGGGGACCGCACTTTCTTCAACTGAATTTTGAACCCTTGAATGATTATCAGAAAGCCCAGAATAGTACTGAAATTATACAGATGCAGCAGCAGTATATGCCTCTGAAAGAAGACAAGGATTAAGGGATTGTTAAGGTTGATTACTCACTGATTGGAATTCTGAAGTTATATGCAATTGGACTTGCCATGGGATTAGCGAGGACTCGAGGAATATAATCACCCAAATCAAAAGCGATGACTCCTTGCCCCTTCTCTTGGTAAGCGAGGGATCCTGCAGCACCATTGACGAACGCGCCAGCACAAGCGCTGAGAAATGAATTTATCCCTTGTGCACGGAATCCCGCTACGAGCCCTGCTAACACATCTCCGGTACCACCAACGCTCATAATGGGATGTCCTGTCCAATTTAGCCTTGTTTCTGCTGGTGTCGAGGTAATGTCAACAGGACCCTTTAGTAACACAACACATTTGAGCGTTTTTGCTAAATCTCGCACTTGTTGGGCCCGCTGAAGAAGCGGTTGGGCTACTTGGATTCCTCGAATACGTTTGAATTCGCCTGCATGGGGAGTGATTATCGTATTTGTGCCGATATTCATAGCGCGTGAAACCACTTTGAGGGCGTCAGCATCGATAATCAGTGGTTTATTCAATCGATTAGCCATAGTCAGAAGTTTACCTGTAGCGTCAAGGGTCTCATGATGATCACCCAACCCAGGCCCCACTAGAACCGCTTGCACGTTTTCAAGAACTTCTTCGATTTGAGGAAGGTCATCATTAACGAGTTTCCTTTCGCTTAAGGTAACTGGGAGAAGATCTGGTGAATGACTTGTCGCAGCAGTGATAACTTGTTCAGGAGCCGCAAGATAGACTAAATCAACCCCACTTCTAAGTGCCCCCATTGCAGCAAGAATCGGTGCCCCGATATATTGTGAGCTACCACCGATTACAAGTAGTCGTCCAAAGTCACCTTTTTTCGTGAATATTGGACGTGGTTGAGTAGCGCGGATGACATCCCCAGGTCCTACATAAAGTTCTGCTTCAGGTGGAATCCCAACATCTGCGACTACTAATTTCCCTGTGTGTTCTTCGTTTTTCGCTAAGCCCGCCTTCGCATAGTGGAATGTCACAGTCAAATCTGGACGAAAGGCATCTGGTGTTGTAGGTTGCCCTGTGTTAGGATGAATACCTGTGGGAACATCAATGGCAACTTTAAACGCCTCCATTTTATTCATTACTTGAAGCACTTTGATGAAAGGTGTGCGTGGTTTTCCTTTCACTCCAGTACCTAATAATGCGTCAATCACTACTTGCGCGCTAATGTTTGGTAGTTCTGAAGAGTCTTGAATGATATGGAGATCGATAGAATGACGCATCTTCTGGATAATTTCCCAATTTGTCGCTGCAGCTTCATTACGGATATTTGAAGGATCTCCGATAATCATCAAATGCACCATCCGACACCGCGGAGCGAGGTGACGCGCTGCAACAAAACCATCACCCCCATTGCCTCCTAATCCTGCAAAGATAGCTACGCGAGGTAAACGTTTAGACCGTCGAAGGACTTCATGAGCAACTGCACGACCAGCATTTTCCATAAGAATTAGTCGGTTAACTCCGAAAAATTCGGCATTCCACTCGATTGCAGTCATTTCCTCTGCCAAGATAGTTTGTACTGGTGACATAGAGCATCCATCCACTATCATTCATAATGAAGTTTGAGGGACGATAAGGCTTTTGACTGGTCATAGATATTAACATAAGATATTGAATTTGGAGCGATAATCATGCCAAAGGCCTATGTTCTTATTGTTGCGAAAAAAGGTGTTCAGAAAGATGATCTTCTAGACCCCCTGATGGCGATTGATGAAGTAAAGGAAGCATATCAGGTTCTCTGGAATTTTGATGTCGTAGCAAAAATAATCGTAAAAGATATTCGCCAGTTAAAGCATACCATCATTTCGAAAATTCGTCAACTTCCTGAAGTCGATAAAACAGTGACTCTTATTGCAGCTGAGAGTTAAGAGATAATCTCAGCGTTTATCACTGCCAAGTAAATATTTGAGTTCATCAGGTTCAAGATTACGCGGGGGTAATACCGCATCAGCACGATAGGTACAGTGATTCACCCTTTTGCCATATTGTTCGATCCATTCAAACAACTGAGCATACATTTGCATTGCCTGTTCAATGGAACCCCAGCGAGCCTCTTCGAAAATATGATCCCATCGATCCGTTAACTCTTGCAATATTTCATCTCTGTTCGGTTCGTCGATGATTCGGTAACCTTCATTTGTTATTCGTACAACCAGCAATTATGTCCGAACTTCCTTGCATGCCTTTTGTAATTTACCTTACTTAATTACTCAAAAGCTTTATAGCGTGGTGTTGTTGACTGAAACGCCAGACCGCTCTAAAAATATTCGGGCTCGTAGCTTAGCTAGTCACACAGGGAGTCCCTGTGCGGGTGAAGTCAGAGCATCGGGCTTTTATAGAAAACGCCAATGGATGCATTGTATCCATGTGTACAGCAAGTCACACTTGCTTCTAAAGAAACCCGAGGGTCGCGGGTTCAAGTCCCGCCGAGCCCGCCAATATTATTTTTAATTTCTTGTTATTTGAACTGAATCATGAAAAAAGAATGGTGCGGGGGCTGGGAATTTCCATTGTTCCTAATGATTAGGAACAGTTTTTGAACCCAGGAACGCCTACACGACAGGGTTCTGAGCCCTGCGCCTTTAGCCCTTCAAAGGGTTCCAGAACTTTGAAGATTGGCCAAGCTTGGCTACCCCCGCATTCTTTGACTGAAGGGCAGAACTCCTTTTCGCCTTTAGAATGAAATAAACCTTTGCCCTGATTTTCAATCTGTCAGAATCTTATCCTATCTACAACAAAGATGAAAATGAAAGCCAGAATCCAGCCTTTATCCCTAGATATTGACCAAACTCTGGCACCGTTGCCCGAAACTTACCTATCGAGAAGACGATAGTGTTCGGTTCCTGAATCATCGACGAGCACTGCCCGAAGGGCTGTAACCTCT
>JABXGS010000184.1 GCA_016550425.1 archaeon | reverse complement strand
CATTGAACGAATTGTCTTTGTTCCAAAGATTTCAGGATATGATGTACGAGACAGGGTGAGTTTTGTTATGAAGTTGAAAGTTCAGATTTTAGATATTGATACTGGTGGTGTACATAAGATATTACTCAATCCCGTTGATATTACCCATTTAGCTATGTTTGCAGGAGAGCGCGTTCTTCTCAAGTTTCGCAACGAAGAAACTGTAGCGATTGCCGACTCCACGTCTCTAGTTGAGCCAGGAAAAGTGGGAGTATTAAATGAGGTTCAAAGGGAGCTCAATTTAAAGGAAAGGGACCTCATCGATGTTTCAGGCGATGTTAAACCTACCTCCATACGGGCAATCCGAAAGAAGATGGATGGACTAACATTAGATCGAGACGAAATCGAGGCTATAGTTGCTGATTTGGTCACGGGTCGGCTCGCTGATATCGATATCGCTGCCTTTTTAGTTTCTGAACAGATCAGAGGATTATCCCTTGAAGAAACTGTTCATCTCACCCGGTCAATAGCTCAAGAAGGCGAGCAACTGGATTTTGGAGCCAATGTTTTTGATAAGCATAGTATTGGCGGAGTTCCGGGAAACAAAGTCTCTCTAGTTATTGTACCAATCGTAGCAGCAGCAGGCCTACTGATTCCTAAGACCAGCAGCCGGGCAATAACAAGTCCAAGTGGGACCGCTGATACAATGGAAGTTCTTGCGGATGTCGAGTTTAGTTCAGAGGAGTTGCTAGAAATTGTGAATGAGGTGAATGCAGCTATAGTTTGGGGTGGATCATTAAACCTTGCTCCTGCAGATGATCTCTTCATTCAAGTTGAACATCCATTGCGAATCGATCCTCGACCCCAAATGATTGCCTCTATTATGGCGAAAAAACTCTCAACCGGAATTCAATACCTAGTTCTAGATATTCCAACTGGGGATGGCTGCAAAGTCACTACCATGGAAGAAGCTAGAAAATTAAGCCATGATTTTATTACTGTTGGCAATGAACTGGGAATTAACGTCCACTGCGCAATGACATACGGTAGCCAACCAGTAGGGCACGCAATTGGTCCAGCACTTGAAGCAAAGGAAGCATTAGAAACGCTCATGGGAAAAGGCCCAACAAGCCTTATAGAAAAATCAACAGGGCTCTCTGGTCTTCTTCTTGAAATGGGTGGATTGGCTGCACGAGGAGCCGGACGAAAATTAGCAAAAGAGATTTTGAGCCAAGGGAAAGCTTTGGAGAAAATGAGAGAAATCATCAAGGCCCAGAATGGAAAATCAAACATTACTCCTGAAGAGATTCCCGTGGGAACTCACACCCATGATTTACACGCCCCCACGGATGGCTACGTTGCCACTTTGCAAAATCGCGCCTTAGTCCGTATTGCTCGAGCTGCAGGAACTCCCAAAATACAAGGAGCCGGGTTATACCTCCATGCAAAGATTGGCTCCCGTGTGAAGCAGGGAGAGCCCGTGCTAACTATTTATGCGGAAACCGAAGCAAAACTTAGTGACGCCATTGATGTTGCCAAAAGCTTAATGCCGTTTACTGTAGAAGGAATGCTCCTCCACACAATGACAGAAACGGAACAATTCTAACAATGAGCTGGTTCAGTTGACAGCGTATGAAGCTAATAATGTTAAAGATTCGCGTATTTTATCTAGTGAACCAGCAGTACACAAAACCTTTAACATTTCACGACGCGAAGCTGTTCTAGCTTTAGTCCTTTTCGTTTTCTATTTGCTTTGCCTCTTTGTGTTCCAAAGCATTTTGTTATTAATTATTGGAACTGTGGCGTTGGCAGTTTGGTTAACATTTCGCGCTTCACATTTCGCCATTGATGGCTTGGAATCGTTAGGAGCCATCGCTGGATTAAGCGCATATTTCATTGGAGTACTCTCATCCATTGCTTCAAACACGCCTGAAGCAGTTGTGAGTGCACTAACCGCGTGGCGCGGTTATACCGCAGGAAATCCTGAATTGGTGGAAATAGCAGTTCTAAGCGTCATTATGGCTGCAGGATTTAATATTCTGTTATTAGGAATTGTTGTCATCCTTTCAACACGTAAAACACGAGAAGTAGAAGTTCCAAGTGAAGTCGTTAAGGATGATGCAGACCTAATACGATGGACCATTGTAGTAATGATTCTTCTCGTGGCATTTGGCATCCTCTTTTATGTTGATCAACTCATTCATGGTGTAATTCCTGAACTCACTTTTTTGCCTCCAGTTCTCGGATTCTTGATGGTGCTCTCATATACTTTTTATGCAATTTATGCCGTCAAAAAACCCTCAGTAAAAGACAAACCAATTCCTCGACCTCGTCACTCTAAAAGGAATTCTGCAGTATTGGCAATTATTGGATTTGTGGGCATCTTTATAGCCGGGTATCTCCTGACCGAAGCAATTGAGACAGCATTTGATTTAATACCATGGACAGTTTTTGGCCTAATCGGATCCCAGCGTATTGCTATTATGGCCTTAATGATTGGAGCCGTGGGTGCACTTCCTGAACATGGCATTGCTGTAATTGCAGCTACAAAAGGCAAGGCAGACATTGCTATTGGTAATACATTAGGAGGAACCACCCAAGTCTTGCTACTCATTGTAGGTGGCGTAGCTATGTTTCTGCCCTTACCACTGGACGCGGCGGTTCTTCTCCAGTTTGCCACAGCAGCAGGATCATTATGGTTCTTAAAACGTGCCTTAACAGATGATAAGAAGGTTGACATCTTTGAGGGCGCCATGATACTGTTGATGCAGGCATTCGTTTTCATCCTCGTGCTGATGCCAATTTAAGATAACCGCAGAATCATGCTCAGACCTGTTTAGCTTAACAAACTCTTTTAGGTAACCAAAAGAGGGTCTAAAATTAGTTCTGAGCAATGAACTGGTGGGAATGCTGTGTCTTTTGATAGCATGGAAGGAGAAATGATTCAAATGCCAGCTACCATCCTAACCCAGTTGGGATTAGTAGCACCTTCAGTGTTGGCACCAAGCATCAAGTTATCAAACTTCATTCCCACAGAACGAGTGGTCTTGGTAAATCTTGATAACTTTGGATTACTTGAAGTTGTATTACATAAACCTCAATTTCTACTCAAAGAAGCCCGTTTACTCTTAACTTTAGAGACGAACAATGGTTTTGCGTCAAATGTCATCCATGAGCTTATCCATGGGAATCGACCCGATGGATTCAATCTCTTTTCCTTTCTCATTCACCAAGGCAAAACAGCAGTTTTAGTAGATCGCGAAACCCAACGAGATAACGCGGGTCAAGCAACCTTCCACGTTGCTGATACGGATATGCGTACTTACATTGAAACCGCAAAACTCCTTAATCGTTCAGATTTATTGTATATCCATTTCCTCGACTTTGATACACTATATAGAGAGCATATCAGTCGACCACCGTTAGAATTAGCTCAGAAATTACTTCACCGTACAGATCGTTGGCTTCTCGGATTTTACAAACAGGCCCGAGCCAATACACTTTTTCTTATCCTCGGTAATCAGGGACAACGCGATTATGGTTTGAAATACGAAGGTAAATACCAAGATTGGGCAGCTGCAAATGTGCCCATTTGCCT
>JABXGS010000183.1 GCA_016550425.1 archaeon | reverse complement strand
CATCGGAACTGGCGGTATCCAGAGGAACTGGGGATGAAAATGGCGAAACTCGCGGTAGAAACTTGTTTCAATCCCTTATGGGAGTACGATGGTGAGACTCGAGAATATACCATGTCATCACCGAGTTTGCGGTATGTAAAGGATCCGTCGAAGAAGAAGCCGATTGAGGAATGGTTGGAACCCCAAGGTCGGTTCCGGCATCTCTTTCGTCCGACACGTCAAGAGGCGATGCTCAAGGATTTCCAGAATCTCGTTGATGAGGATTGGGAGTTTATTCAACGGCTTGCTAAGATGTAGGCAATTCAGCTTACTTTCGCCATTCGACTTTCCCCGTGATAGTGAACTGGGGGAAAATCAGCTTCTGTTGGGTCCAGCCTTTGCGGGTGACTTGGTTTCCAGTTGGCGTGATTTCTGTGAAGGTAAACCAGATGCTGAAGTAGGAGCCGTGGGATTCTTCTTACATTACATCTTCTTACAATGTCAAACCTACATCTTACATTGATTCTTTTTGACCTTTACCCTCATTGTACTGGCTCCAATGAGAAAAGCATTTGGAAAATGGTTGATTGAATAAAAAGAGTGTAGGGTGTTGCTTGATAGCAACCACCCTTTGAAGCGAATTTACCAAGTATTAGTCGATCCCTATTTCTTAGGAAGAATCTGCTCCAATCCAAGTTTGTGTTTCTTACTTAGTTCGAGTGTCTGATGAATGAGCCATTTTTCAAGTTGATTCGTGTCTGCATGATGCTGAAATTTTCCCTTTTCCGTCAGAATTGCTAGAACGCCATCATATACACGCATTTGTGCAGGAATTCCCTTGATTTGTCCCGTATTCAATATAAGAAAACCCCGATATCCAAGACGGACAGGCTCGTTTGGCTTTGCTGGCTTTAGATCCTTTAAACGCTCTCTTATTTCTTCCATGTCAGACTCCGAGCAATTCAGCACGGGATTAGGTCTTCCAGAGTAGACATCGACAACAATCTGAACGCCATCAGGTATTCTTTCCTTTTTTCCTTCCATGTTTCTCACTCCATCTATTGAATTGTCACCTTATCCCTACAGACACAGAAGAATCCACAGAAGTCTGTGTAGCCTCCACGATTTGCGTCTCTTGGGTCATCGATGGGGTTGTTATCATTGTCGAGGTTAGTTGCTCTCGTTTGTCCTGGTTTGTGTGACCACATACCTCCATGATCCTGGCGATACCAATGGTAGTCAACACCTGGCCATACAAATAATGCCACTTTATGGCAACAAGGGCCACAGGTCTCCGCAGCTTTCAGTCCATCAGAGATTGCTCCCTCTTTGACTTCATTGCATTGTAAGGATTGATACATGTTTCCACTAGCCCTTCCAGGTTGAGCAAAGGTGTCTGTACGCTTGTTACAGGCATAATTATAGCAGTTATTATTGTATTGAATTACTCCGGCATCATTCCAATCCTCTGGGCGGTAAATAGGACCTATAAACCAAACCCAACAGAATGCTTTGTACACTGAATGAATACTTCTAAAATATAATTCGAGAAAGGTTTCTGGATCAAGACGTGCAATTATTAGATCCATTCACTTACCTCCGATTGTGAGTGATCTTCTTCACTTCTGATCGAGTAATAAAACTATGGTTCCATGGTAGGAAGGAAAATGGATTAAATCTGGATGGAATTGGGTAAAACAGGGTGTAATATATCCCCAAAACCACATCATCTAACTAGATTCCAATAACAGGCTAAGTTTCTGTACAATAAATTGTGAGATTTTCAGTTCATCAACTGGGCGATTCGAAAATCGTGAAGCTTCTAGGATGTCCACTTTTTTTACATCGTCGATAGTCCTGATTCCGTTACGATAAAGCACTTTGGACGCTATCGATGTGTTGTTTGTATCCGTCAAAATTCTTCCATGAGTTGCTCCCTCCAAACCACATAGGCAAGTCGATGGTTGTTGTCACCGAGTCCGCGATATGTGAAAAGCTCATCGAAGAAGCTGATTGAGGGTGGCGTTAGCCACAAGGCAGATTCCGTCTCCTCTTTCAATCGAAATGTCGTGAAAATCTAATTCAAAACTTCTAACAACAGACTGACGAGGACGGAATTTATCAGAGATTTAAGTATCAAAGAAGCTTTCTCTTTCGAAATTAGTTCAAAGATAAAAAAATAGTACATGTTTCTTTCTTTTTGACGAAAGGGTTCAGACTTCTCTATTTGGAGAGGGGCTAAAAACCGTCTTTTCAGTAATTTCATGATACTATTTCGTCAAAAAAAGGATCTTAGCCTTCTATTCACTTAGATAATGCGTCTCGACCTGTTTTTTCTTCGAAACCCTAGACCTATTTAATTCACCGTATCGAAAGTCGAGAATAGCAATTGGAGTGTGTTGACAATACCATCAAAAATTCTATTACAGAAACTATGGGGAATTGGATCTAAAACCGCTAAGGCACTGTATAAACGTAGAATCCGGAATATCGATGATGTTGCCCAAATGGATGTCCAATCAATCTATCGTCAAGTGGGGCGACCTAGTTCAGAGTTGACTATCTCAAAGTTTATTGCCCAAACTCTTGGACCCGAATTCATTAAGCAGGCTACAATCTCCGTATTGCCCCTCGCTAAAGAAGTCAAAGGAATTGGTTTGGATTTAGGACTCTTTCTCTATGCTCATGATATTAGGACCATCAAGGATCGCTTTTTATTTGTGAAACTTGCCAATAAGAACTTACCAAATCGGCTTCTTGCGCAATTGAATCAGGCGGCTTCAAATCAAATGGATGTTATCATCACAGATATTCGACACACCGCGCCCATAGCATTTGCTCAACCCCACGACTACTTACCCGAAGTGAAAAGCTGGGATGGGCTCCAATTTCGATTCCCTCCCCACACCAGATATGCCCACCCAGATCGAGAACATTATGACATTGACACTTCAAAAAATTGGACAAAAGCAGGAACTGACCTCATTCATCTTCAAATCAACGAAGAGATAAGTAAAATCATCACCGAAACAACAGCCACAAAGACCATATTCCAAAAAATCGGCAAATTATTGGCAGGCCCCATTGGAACACTTCTGGGGCAACTGCTTAGTGTCTTCGTTTCTGTGTATACCCAGCAATATTGGCTTGATGAGAAAAAGTGTGTATGGGTATGGATTAGTAAAGCCTTCCTGAAATGGTACATAGATAATTATGTTGAACTATCTCTTATGCCTGAACAAATAGCTCTCACGACAATGGGACTTGCGTGGGCTCGAATCGGGTACTTGCAAATTGGCAGTGTGAACTATTTTGACAACATCCAAAAGGGCGTCGTTGGTGGAGGGATAAGGGAACGGCCTAAACCCGAGGATCCTTGGCCTGATGACCACTTTCATGATCCCTGTCCTAATTGTGGAGTTATTTTACCTCTCAAAGCGCCTTACCTGATTGAGTGCCGTGAATGTCGTGAGTTGATGGCGTGCTGGTATTGTCGTCATTGTATGAATTGTGGATATAGTCCCGGTCCCCCTGAAATTCCGCCTCCCGCAGATTGGCCTGATAGTGAAGTCATTCCTGATGCATGTCCTCACTGTTCACATCCACTCCCCCGCAGGGAACCTTTCCTTATTCAATGTTTGAATCCACAATGTGAAGCTATCCAAGCTTGTTGGTATTGTCGAGTATGCTTAGCGTGTGGATACGATCCAGGACCCCCTATACCCTACATTGACATTCACCCACCTCCAGCTGATGAAGAAGAGTACCCCCCACCACCCTATTTTGTTCCACCTGGAGAGTCTCCTCCTGACTTTTCTGCGCCTCCACCAAGTCTCGATTTACCAGTTCTCGGGAATATTCATTATCGAATCTGTCGAATTTGTGGTGCACCTAGCCACTATTCACTCAGCACCTGTTGGAACTGTCGAACACGTTTACATTACTTAACAATTGATGTTTAATTGAAAAACTCCCAAAATCGAAACCCAAATCAAGTGGCAGCAAAATGGCATCTTCCTATCCCCCAAGAAACTCATTTTTCCTTCCATTATGAACCAGCTAACCAGGGGCTGTCACTTATCTTATTCCCCCTTGATGAAGGTTTTATACTACTTCTTTAGATTATTCCCTGAAGGTGAATGGTTTCAAATGACGACCCTCAGTCTACATCAGGGTAGTCCTTGGGTTTGATGAGTGGAAACACCTTCTCAAAAACTCAAAATAGGAAAATGAAAATGAAACTCACTAAAAACAAACTATTTAGCTTGCTCCTTATCGGACTCTTTGCAGTGTCCTTCGCGAATGTCTCCGGGGCATTAGCTTGGATCGAAGACTGCCACGATCTCTCCGATTGGACGCAAGCCAATGGTGATTCCGCTATCGATGGAGACCACGGCGGATGGCATTCCAGCATTGCCTACGACACTATTGTATATGATAACAAGTTTACGCCCGCCACCCCGCCCTCGTCTGGATGGTGGATTAGCTATCCGTCCAGCGGTTATTCGACTCAACGATATGCTGGAATTTATCGGAATCTGGAAATTGTCGAACAATCCGATTGGGAGATTGAAATTGCCCTCGACTTCGATAACTATTCCCCCGGGACCTATAGTCATCAAGGTGGCTACTATATCTATCTGCTGAACGAGCAGAAACAGCCCATGATGCAAATTTATTACCAAGATGGATCTGGAAGCAGTTATGAAGAACGCTTGAATGTCCGAGCCTACTACTATGATGCTGCTGGGACAAGTCAACTTGTTTACAATCCAGGCCCTGCAACCGCAAGAGGTATAATCGGTAACTGGTTTATCAAAAACCAAGATGGACACATCCACTGCTACTGGCCAACAGCCACCACCGGATCGGTTCCAGGAACTGGAGCCTGGCATGACATAACAGAATATGCAAGTGGAACTGATTTACTCCAACGTGGCACCCTCACCTATATTCTCATGATACAGCGAAGCCGCTATCGTGCCCCAACCCGTGCATACATCACCTCAGTTCAAGTTGAAGGAGAAAGTCCTCCGGACCCCTTTGCTGGATGGAATCACGCAAATGGAGATCCCGTAATTGATGGTGATCAGGGTGGTTGGCACTCAGACATTAACTACAATCACGTTGTTTATGGTGGCTCGCTAACCCCTGAAACGCCCCATAGCTCTGATTGGTGGGTGAGTTACCCCACAGGGAACTGGTATTATCCAAAGTACTCTGGAGTCTATCGAGAACTGAATGTTAATGAAGATGCTGACTGGGAGATTATCTTAGGTATTGATTTCGACAACTATTCACCGGGAATGTACAGCCATCAAGGAGGATTCTTCGTCTATCTTCTTAACGAAGAGAAGCTGCCTATGATGCAACTTTATTACTCCGATGGGTCAGGTAGTACAGGTGAACAACGCTTCAATATACGGGCTTACTATTATGACTCAGCTGGAACACAGCATGAAGTCTTTGCACCCAGTGCAGGGACTGCTCGGAGCGTCGTTGATTTCTGGACGATTCGCCAAATCAATGGACACATTCAAAGCTTCTGGCCGGAAGCTGATACTGGAACAGTTCCAGGGACCGGCGAATGGCAAGACCTCACAACCATGGAAGGGGGAACTGATTTACTCCAACGTGGCACCCTAACATACCTGCTTGTGATTCAACGAAGCCGCTATCGGGCACCAACCACTGCTTATCTCACCTCTGTCGAAGTTTCGCTATCCTGGCCACCGGAATCACCATCCATCACCAACCTCAATGAGGTCATCGAAGGTTTCAAGATCTATCTGAGTTGGGACGTCATTTGGGGAATCGGAACCACTGATTACGAAGTTAATCTCCTATTACACACTGAACCAACGCTCAATGAAGCACAAAGAGTGTGCAAGTGGACTGATGGAAGTGCTCATTATGAACAAGTTGTTCAAATGGTTGAATATGGACAAAATTGGTACTGGATACAAGCCATTGCCTCAAATATTTTAGGTGATGCTGAGAATATAGTCGGTGCAAATGAAATTAACCTCAAAGCATGTCATACTCCCATCGCTGATACCTTTGTGGACCAATACCCACCTTATACAGATGTGAATTTCGATGACGAAGACATTGATGTACACATGGACTACTGGCACCGATATGCATACGTGAAATTCCGTATTGATAATCCAACGGCAGTAAGTGCAGCTACATTATTCATGAAAGCAAAAACCGTTTATCAATCAGGACCAATCAAGGTCTATGCGGTAACTAATGATTGGACAGAGGACACAGTCACCTGGAATAATCGACCCTCGCGAACAACAGGAAACCTGCTAGATACTGATTTCTCTCAAACCATTGGTGGTTGGGATAGCTGGGATATCCGATTCGCCATTGAAACTGAATCAATAATTTCCCTTGAAATTCTAACAAGCAGTGATGGCGTCGGAGCCTGCTACTATGACCGGGAAGACGATACTCAAGCAAATCTCCCATACATCGAACTGGAATATTACGGTCAAGTGAATCCTACTTCTGATCCATTACTAAAGGGAGACGATTTCTTCACCCTCGACCAGACAATATGGAACCTCCACTCCTTCTACACCCCTGAAAGTCCACTCCGATGTGAGGATTGGATATACGGAGACGACTATCTTTTCTGCACGGATCTTGGTCCGGGATGGAGTCAAACGAATGGCTATGATGTGGTTCACACCTTTGAAAACCCGTTGAGTACTGATTTCATGATTTGCACCACCATTTATTGGACTGCCGCAAATGATTTGTCGAAATTCGAAATTTGGCTTCAACTTCTGGATTCCACTGATAACGTCCAGTTTGAAATCGGGTTAATGGATGCTTGGACAGATGGAACTCGAGAGAAGTTTGCCCGTTCCGGTTCACACTTTTACGAACAAGGCGGATTGCCTCTCAGCGAATTTGCTAGTCTGTGGGTTAAACGTGTGGCGAGTGAGGTCTTCATTGGATGGGACAATGATGAGCTTCTTTTCGACATCAACTCAGCAACAATTACACGAGTACGTCTACGAATGACCGGTGATGCATACAATGTTGGTGTTTCTGCAGGATTTAACCAAATTGCCTCCTGCTTTCTCCCAGAACTTGTCTCAAAAATCATGGAACATAATGGACCAGAAACTGAATACGACTATATGTTTGTACACAATGAGAAGACAAGACTATACAACGTTGATTTTGAAATTGATAATTTAGATGACACGCAAGACGCATGGAACGATGATTATGGCTATTTCAACACCAATCCGGACTATGCACACTATCCTGATGGTGATCCACAGTCATGGACCTTTAATGCTAGATCAGAGCATATAATTATGCATGAGATTCCTGGATCAAATCCTCCAGACCCATTTAATCCTGATCATCTATCACTCCTAAAGCACCTACAGCGCCGTCCTTTTGGATTCTCAATTCATTTCTTACGGGACACAAATTATAATCATGTGTTACTAAAAGCTTCGATTCAATACAAAACGTTTGACGAGTTCGGAGTAAGTGGTTGGATCGAAATATCAGGTGAAGAAGTGTCAACAACCACGATTTCAGAAGGAAAATGGATACAAGTAGCGGTAACCACTGAGGATTTGGGTCAGCAAGTCTTTCCAGCTAACCTATATGCAGTACGAGTAACTGCTTGTGCTGTAGCTGAAGAAGAGGGTGTTATGAAGGGGTATTGGGATAATGCCAAAATTTACATTCCTCAGTCGAGTCAAATTCCCATTTCTATTTGGGATCCGAGCATTGAAGACTTTAGAGAAGACGGACTACTTCGGTCTACAATTGCTATTTCGAATCTCCACTGTGACTCGAATGGGGACTGTGACGGAAACCTAGAGGTTGCACTCTATGGATACGCTCCAACAAGATATGCCGAATATGGTGTGTCTCCAAATACAGTCCTTGAACAGAATTGTTATGTGCACTCAATGAGACTTCAGGTGGGAGTTATCAACCTCGATGAGCCTGACGATTTCCATGATTTCGAACACACACGAGGCGTTGATGATGTTACTCTTGAGCTCAAAACGGGCTCTCACATACTGCTTTACAATAATCTTCATGTGACAACAGGTGAGGCTTGGGATGCTTGGATGGATGTTCTGGGGCTCCTAATAGATACAGCTGGTTTGGCTGGAAATATGGTGTCCGACCCAGTGACTGGCGCTGTTATAGAGGCTGCTACATTTGTGCTTGATTCCTTTCTTTCATCCTACCGCATGGACAAAGACGACGATACAGCTACCCCTAGACGCGAAATTGGTTGGTACTTCACCTGGTGGTCACCTATTCGTTTCTTTCCTGTCATAGTCTACGATACTTTGCACTTCCATTGGGGCACTTTAACAGATATCCCAGGAATTGAATATCCCTTCGGGCTTGCCCGAGAAGCCGTTGGTACTTATGCTCTTGACTTTCATTTCAAAACGGGATTTAGATATCAGATAAACATAGTTGGAACACTAAATCTTGGATTAGCTGCTGGACTACTTGGTTATAGGTTCTTAATACCCTATGATTCAGATGGGAAATCAACTTTACTACCCGTGTATCCTCACACGGTGGTCCAATCCATCGTGATTGATGCGAGAACTGGATGGACCGCCTCATAGGCTGGAAGGAAACAATATATTCCTTCCTTCCCCTCTTTTTTGGAATAGAGCTTGTTTAATCGTTCTATCAAGCTGCGCCTTGGAATTTACTGAATTGGTGGTATCAAAACCTCCTTTTCGAAGCCATATTAATAGTATTATCCCGGAGTGGCACTTAGGGGTTACACAGGGAATCCTTGTATTTTTTGACGGCGTCCTTGTGTTTTCTGGATGACTATAATTTTAGCCAGCACCACTTGCCTTTTTCGGAATCATAAAAGATGTCAAAGGGGTGAGTAGCTCCGCTAAAGTTATGCCACATATTCTGTCCAAAAGGTCGGGATGATTTGAATTAGGACTTTCAGAATCCAGTGGATGAGGATTGGGGATTCATTAAGTGGCTGACAGATATATAGATTTGAAGCATATCAGGTTCGCTGGTTCTGTGGCTCAGAGTAATTTATTGTGTTTTGATCCACAACAGTTCAAATTTTATTTGCTAATTCTACTAGTATCCTGGGGTGGTTCAGTTTGGGCACGAAGGATGCGCGAAACCGGTTTCTTTTGGCAATTGTGGTTGCGAGTTTTGGGTGTCTGTTGATTGGATTTGGGTTAGTCTATCCGATATACATTGCATCAGATGGGCAGCCACAGTATGCGGGGGGTGGAGTACGATATGAGCATGTGCGACCAATTGCTGGGGTGGTCTCCATTGCAAGTCCAATAGTTCAGGTCGAATTTGAGGTGTCGTGGATTTCTGATGTTGTGGTTGAGGTCCGGAACTTCTATACTAATGGCACGCCGGTAATCATTACCGTTTCATCGAATGGTGACGAATCATCAGTTTGGGATTTCTATAATATGACTCATACACCGATTAACGAAACCTTCACGTTCAATTATCCCTCGATGCTGATTCTGACAGTTCAGTATGATAGCAACACCACTCTGTTTTCAGGCTGGGTCCTGGTTCAAGGTATCCAGCTTCCACCAACACCTCCACCTCCAGCTTTGTCGTTCTATCCTTCTGGTCCTTTGGTTCTTGGTGTAGTGCATGTTTTGCTTGGGTTGTATCTCTTTGGCGCTCAGAAACTCGATTACCTCGCAGGGAATTGGGATCAGGTGCTGGTGTGTTGCACACTTGGGGTATTGCTTCTCAGTTTGAGCTATCCTTCGGTAGCTGGGTCTCCATATCGTCTGTACTATCATATTCCGGAATACACCGATTTCGGAGAATTCTCTGGGACACTTAGCGCGTCTGAACCCCTTGTTAACATGACATTAACCGGACTCAACCAAAGTGATGTGGGATTGTATGGGTTCCATGTATCTACTGCTTCGGTGACCATTCATGTCTTCTCCTTGGATGGGACGCTGAATGAGACATGGAATTTTGTGAACTCGCAGTACCCTGGCTTCCAGACCTTCGGATTTGATACTCCAAGTGATACGGTGGTTGAGGTGATTCGTGAAGCAGAGGATACAAGCTTTAGTTGTTGGATAATCACGAGCCATCGACCAGTGGAATTTGTTCTGACTCTGGCTGGAGGGTATGCTCCATTCGCAATTCTATTTCTATTATCAGGAGCCGCAATCTTTTCTACCGGGCTGTTTTTCCTAACGAAGGAATTCAGAGAGATTCCCAAAGATTACTAGCTACTCTGTTTCAATTTGAGTAAGTGCTGGTATTGCCACTCTCGTTCTTTTGTGACGGCGTCGTCTACATTAGTGGAGCTTGTGGCTCTATGGATTGCTTGTAAGGCATAAATTGCGGCCCTGATGGAATGAGTTGGAACATGGGCGGTAGCCACGGCATGACCTGCAGCACGAGCCGAAGAATGAGCTGCGCTGTCTTGTCTTACTTCACGAGCAGCTGCATGTGTATCAAGGGCTGCCTTGCGAATAACAGCCATCTTAAACACCCCGGTCTTTATCCAGGTTCTAAGTGTTTCAATGGCTTTTCTTGGTCGATGGTCCTCTGGATGTTGGTCTTCAAAATATGGTAAAACACGTTCAACGCAATCAATCGCCCAGACAGCCAATGTTTTCTGGTCGGTTGTTTTCACTAGCTTAGTAATTCGCTCGTCTTTTCTGTAGTGTGCAAGGGAAAAGGGTGTTTTCGTTTTTTTTGTTTCAGCATTCACGTTAATTCCTCTTAGTCTCTTTTTGTTTCCATTCAGTAGTGTTATTATGGGACTAGATTGTTTTGACTAAATGATTAATCGCGTGTACCTCTGTTGGTGAACTGAGTGGTTGGACTCCGAATTTATGGGTTTACCAACACCCCTCGAAATCTGTTGGTCGGACTCAAGAAGATGCTCGATGATCAATATTCCTCCCTGTTCGTGCCAGTAAGTGTACATCCAGATTTACTCCCACTTTCTGAAGAAGGCTATGATTCACATCGTCGTCAATATTTGGCGGGTCCCTTTCTCAAAATTCTTGATGACTTTGTACCACCCACTTTGCACGGTCTAGCTTTAGTGAATCACGATCTTTTTGTTCCACGACTAAATTTCATCTTCGGGCTTGCACAGCTTGGGGGGAATGCCCTTGTGGCACTTCCACGGCTTCGACCTGGCTTTTATCAACAACCCTCTGATAACGCACTATATTTTCAGCGTATTCTAATTGAGGCGGTACATGAACTCGGACACGTGCTTGGCCTCGGACATTGCGATAATTACTGTGTCATGCGATTTTCCAACACGCTTGCTGATACTGATCAGAAGCCCGCTACATACTGTGAGAAATGTTATCACAAAATAGGGCACTGAATGGGTGGGTAACGCAACGCCATGGGAGGTGGGGCTAACCGCAACTCAACATAATAATGGCTCAGAAACCCAGGGAAAATCGTTGGTGAGAAATCCGGTGTAGCACTAATGTACAGGTGATGATATTTGTTCCATATGGTGTCATTGTCTACATATTCTAAGACGACTGGATGACCATCGATGGTCAATGCGATGCTTTGCTCCGAAACTTGGAATCCAACGATGGCATAACTCCATTTTAACAGTACATCGTTGCAACTATATCCCGGCTCTGGTGTGACAACTAATTGTCCGTAATTTTCCTTGAGAAATAGGGTGACGTTCCATTGCATGGCCATTTCAAACCCGCCATGATGCTCTCCTGAATCATTGAAATATAATGTCCCGGTCAAAATGAGGTCAGGTTGATTCACAAACGTTATCAAACCTGCAGCGAAAAGACTTGTAGTAACAACTGCTACCAACGTAATGGTAGCAATTAGTTTGTTTTTTCTTTGCATAGCGAACCACTTCGGTTGCAAAGTCACTACGCATGATACTATTTGAGCATCGCATAATATTCTAAGGTTTTGAACATCAAAGGAACCGCTGTTCAAAAATCAGAACGCAACCTAGTTCCCCAAATTAAAGTAGGTTAAAAAGACCATCACTTAAATCGAGGGATTAACTGATTGTCAAACGTGGGCTTTCATCATGAAAGCGTTGATTGTATATGGAACTCGTTATGGCGCAACTGCAGGAACTTCTGAAGAAATCGGTAAAGTGCTTCGTGAAGAAGGCTTTGATGTTCGAATTGTTAACTCTACGAAAGAGAAAGTGAAAGACATCACTGAATATCAGCTGATTGTGGTTGGCAGTGGCATAAAAATGGGTAAATGGATCAAAGAGCCAGAGCAATTTCTAAATAATTTTCAAAAAGAAATAACAACGAAAAAAGTGGCTATCTTCATCTCTTCAGCCATTCAAGCAATCTATGAACACGAAGGGAACATTGAAGAAATGGAAAAAGCTTGGAAGAAAAACCTCGAAGAAAAAGCCAGTAAGTATGCTTTGAATCCGGTTAATATGGCGATTTTTGGTGGCGTTTTTCACTATGATGATATGGGGTGGATGACGAAAAAGACTGTTGGACAATTATGGAGAAAGTTTGAAAATGCGGGATTTGAAAAAAAGGATGGTACTTATGATACTAGGGATTGGGACGTTATCCGAGTATGGACGAAAGAACTAGCTCAGAAGGCTCGTGCTTAATCACTCAGATCCTGACTCCAAAATTAACTATGGATTTGAACAACGATGCAAATTCGCTCATTTCAGTCATCGGATCGGGAAACCCTGCTTGAAATCTCAAAGCATACTTGGGGCGGGTATGATCAGCTTCCGTATGAACTGGATGAATTGCTGGCGAATCCAAGCTCCTACCTGTATGTGTTGGAGTACAGGAATCGGGTTGTCGCCTTTGCGAACATCAACGTCATTGATGAGGGGAAAACAGGCTGGCTTGAGCATATGCGAGTCCATTGGCGATACCGAAAGCGGGGCTTCGCTTGGGTTATGACGCAGGGTTTGATCGCAAAGGCTGAAACGCTTGGGGTGAACCGTTTACGACTCGCCACCACCGTGGAAAACGAAGCGACCCATAAAATTGCCACTCGGCTTAAAATGCGTCAAGTGCTCCAGATGAAGCTGTTCTGGAAAGGTAATTATCGTGGAATCCGATGGAAGCACTCCAGAGTTCCTGTGAAGGCATGTTCGGCTGATGAAGCATATGCTATTCTCAGAAAGTATCCGAAGTTGATTCCAGAGGGAATCATTACCTATAATTGGCATTGCTTCGATTTTTCGAAAATGCTTCTCGAAGCCATGGAGACGCAATTTCAATTTTGGAAAATCGCAAGGAATGATACAATAGGAGCGTTGTCCATGGGATTTCAACAGCTTTTTCATGGAGCACTGATGTGGGTTTCAACCATCTATGCCTTAGATGAGGGGTCTTTTCATTCTGCGCTCTCGCATCAATTGCAGGCTGCAAAAGATGTTAAAGCCCAAGGCGTATTATGTTTTCACTCATCACCCTATCAGGCAGGTCAGAAAATCCCTGGATTAAAACGAAATACATTTGCAACAGAGTTAGTGCTGCTCGAGAAGCGCCAACCTTTTACTCCTCTTAGTTAATTGTCACTTTCCAATAACTAAAAAGGATGAATTTTCTAGGGTATCACGGAATCTCACATTGGAGATGTGATGTGAATGGGTGATGCAGAAACCGCTTCTACACTTTCATTAATCGCTGGTATTCTTCAACTTATTTTCAGCCTTGTCATGATTGGCATGGGTTGCTTCATGGTCCTCCTCTTTCTACCCCTGATGATTGATCCCATGATTATGATGGTTATGGGCGCATTTTTGGGGCTTTTTCTCATCTTCCCCATAATGGGCGGGATTGGCCTCATCTTCGCGGTGTTATGGTTTAACTGGCGACAATTCCCCGGTGAGCACAAAACAGGGTTAATCGTATCTGGAATAATTGCTTTACTGACGATAGGCTTCATTCCAGGGCTCCTTGCGCTAATTGCCGGTGCAATTGCACCCACCCCATCCGCTTATCGTGGGTATGTTCCAGCTCCAACCCCGCCTCCACGCCCAACGGTCAAGGTGATAACTCGGTGCCCCCACTGCGGTGCAGACACAACTGGTGCTGATGACCGATTCTGCTGGCGTTGCGGAGCCGCCCTGTAACCACTCCAGATTTTGGCTCTCCAGGGAAAATTTAGGATTACTAAACCCGATGAGAGCATACCCTCAAATCGAATACATACTGCCTTTATATAACAAGACAGGGCAAAAAGAGAGATTACGAGGGACCAAAAATGGCTGAAACCGAACGGTCTCGTAATTACCTAATCTTCCTTGTCCTATTCATGGGGCTTGTTGGCCAACTCGATGTCTGGATTTCATTAATCGAAAGCTATGCTGCCCCCTACATCATCGCTGAAGCAGGCTTAGCTCTTGAGCCTCAGATCTTTGGATTGTGGCAAGGCATCTTTGGTGTCATCGTCTTTCTAGTGTTCTTCATCGGATGGTTCTCCGATTCTTTTGGCCGTAAATATGGAATTCTCTCCCTGATACTGGTCATGGGGATTCCTGCAGGACTTATTCTCTTTGTACCAAGTCTGGCTAACTTCACTAATTTCCTCATCTTCATCTTTCTCTATTCAATCGCTATCATGGGCACCACATCAAATCTCTGGGAAGTGCCAATTGCTGAAGAATCCCCTGCCAAGCGTCGGGGATACTATTCAAGTATTGCATTCCTAATCAGCGTTATTCCGCTTTATGCTCTCATCGGATCAGACATCATCGATCTCTTAGGCTGGCGATGGGGCTATGGAATAATGGCAATCTTCATGATTGTCCTGCTTATTTTTTGGATCTTCATGCAAGAAACTTTCCGCTGGAAAGAGGTTAAAGAGGGACGCGGAGAAAAACGCCTCGGAGTCATGGAAGCAATTAGATCCATGGGTCGGAGAGACCTCCTCTATGTGGGCATTGCCTCTCTAGTATACCTAATGTGGACAATCGCCTTCAAACTCGGAACAACTTGGTCTGGTGTCTTTTTCCTAACCTTTCTGACACCTGCAGAGTGGAATACAATTCTTACCATTGGTGGCCTCATGCTCCCACTAAGTGCAATTATCTCTGGTATTTTGCTGGAGCGAGTTGGACGTAACCATACACTGGTTCTTGGAACAATTGGCTCAATTGTGTGCTTCTTTGGATTAGGTCTCTTCTCGTTACCCGCATTCTTCTGGGGTGTTTACTTCTTCATGGCGATGGTCCTCGCTTGGATTTACACCTACGTGACTGAAATCTTCCCGACGAAGGTGCGGTCCTCAAGCGTTGGTATTGCCGTCACGGCTTCACGACTGGGCTATGTCCTGGCTCCACTCATCGCTTTTGTCCTGCTCTCTGTCTTTGTCAATAATTGGATGATCTTCTGGATGGTAGCAGGAGTTTTCATGATCTTTCCATTGCTCTCATTCCTTACGAAGCCCTATGAAACCAAAGGCAAAGTACTGGAAGTCATTGACAAAGAGAAGTAGCCAAACACAGCGAACTCGTGCCGGTTGGACCCTTCGTTCACCGGCTCCCTTCTTTTATTTGTCTTAATCAGAGGCGCACACCTCAGCTTCTTCTCAGCGAATACCCAAACATCTTTATTCAAAAGTAAAAGTTATGAGCGTTTGTGTCGGAAGAAACCTGAGCATGCATACGGTTTGATGCCTTTCTTTTCCAATTCGTCGAGAATTAGATTCATCCCAATAGAATCGGAGCTATCATGCCCAGCGATGACGACATAGATGCCTTCTTTTTCGGTTTCTTTCTTGAGCTCATCTGTCCAATGCATTGTGATAATGGTGCTAACCCCTGCTCGGCCAAGTTTGGGGATAGATTCCGGTCCAGGGCTTGTTCCACCTGTAAAGAATACGAATTTTTCACCTACACTTCCTTCAGGGTTGCCAATGAGGATTTCAGGCCCTGCCCCTACTTTCTCGGCTTCTTGGTATTCAGGAATTTCAAGGAGCGTATCGACTAGATCCCCTAAGGTAATTGGATTCTTTTCTTTGAGGAACTTGGTTAGGTATTGATATCCTAGTGAATCAGCTGGCGTGTGGGAACACATGAATGGCATATCGATCAATCGAGCAGCATCAATAGTTTGTGTATGGTTTCTGGCTTTTGTTGCCCAGTGGACTTGTTTGAGGCGTTTCGCCATCGCAGATTCAGCCTGAGCAATTGGTACGCCGACTTTAGCCCAGTGTTCAGGTTGGAGGCGCATAACAAAATCGAGTCGAGAAGTGCCTAGGCCATGTGGGTGATGGGCTAAGACCAAATCGATGGGTTTGCCCTTGTCTCGAAGTCGGTCTGCAAGCACGATTTCACCGGGGGTGATGTCGATTCCGGCTAGGAGGCTTTTAATTTCTCGGTCGGGTTCTCCGTACAATAAACGACAATCTGTGTACGGGTTCCAAGTGACATCTTTGTCGGCAAGGTCTTTTTTCTTGCCTTCCAGTTTCTCTAGCTTCTTTTTGGATGCCTCAAGGACCTTCTGGACTTTCTCTTCGCCACGGGGATCGGCTTTTTTCCCCATTTCGACTATTAGATGGTAGATGTCTCCAAGTTTCATGGCTTAGCTGTATTCCTTGAACAGTTTGAATCTTTCGGATGCAAAAAAGAACTCTAATTACAAACCTTGCAGAAATAACTCATTCGTTGAGGATTCCCTTTTTTACTGCATCCTCAAGTATTTCTTGTGTGTACTCCCACAGCAATTTGGATCCGCGACCCATGTGTTTCTTAGTCTCGATGACTTGGGGTTTGATTATGGAATGAAGTCTCCAAGAACAACCACCATTGAGGTATGCGAGGAGAAGGGGTTGCATGGAATCAATTGCCCTGGCAAATTTTGCTTCGGATGTGGTTTGAGCCTCATATTCTTTCCACAAATTGAGGAATTCGTTTTGTTGGTCTGTTGGGAGTAATCCAAAGAGGCGATGAGCGGCTTTTGTTTCTCGTTCATGTTGGTCTTTGGCATGTTCTTTGTCATAAATGAAAGTGTCTCCCGCATCGATTTCGACAATATCATGAATAAGTAGCATCTTCAGTACCTTGAAACGATCGATATCGGGTTGGTTGGCATATTCACTTAGCAAAAGTGCCATGACGGTAATATGCCAGGAATGTTCTGCATCTGTTTCTTTACGACTGGCGTCAACAAGCCATGATTCACGGAGTACTTGCTTTAGCTTGTCAATTTCAGAAATAAATTCGAGTTGTTTTGAAAGGCGAATAGGATCCATACGGAATAGTACGATAAAAGGTACATATTGCTTTGTCGGACACTGAATTAGTTATCATCATTGCTAATTATGTGGGTTTTACTACTTTCTTCGCCTTCCCTAGGTGATACACTTGGCAGAGGTTCATCCATTTGATCTGAACCGAGATATTCAGAAATATCTACGTCTACCACACACATCTGCCGCAATTCTTGTGTTCCACGAGAATCCATGTAGTCTCGGAGATGTTTCTGGAGCCAAGGAAGATATCGGTCGTAGGCTAATAGCATTAACAGAGGGATGTAAATAACGATGAAGGGGTTGAGTAAGGTAATTAGGACCACAAACCAGGCTGGGACCCAGGGCCAGATTGTTGCAGATGCCGTTGAGTATATTAAACCGATGTAGAAGATAATGCCACCGTAAAAAACGATTACCGATATTCCAGCATATCCAGCTAGTAAATAAGTGAGAACTCGTCCCGCACTAAAGAGTTCTTGGGACCCACTGGGTGGTTGGCTATGAAAAAGGATTTTCGTGTCGTCAATTAACCACGATGAGGGCAAAATAACCCCTAACGCAACAAACACGACGGGGAAAATTATGACCGCGATGTTCCAGGAATTTACAACCAAGGGTAATTCAGGTACCCAGTAAATGAAAAGTTCACCAAAATAAGCAGCGACGGTTAAGGAGAGACCAAAGGTTAAGAGCAGTGCGAACACCGCTCGTCGAAAGATCGTATAAAGCTCGGAGGGGTTCTTGGTGTCGACCCCATAGTAGTAGACTTCACTTCCTGGATTGAGGATTCGGTTTAAGGGCAAAACCAGCCATCGAGGGGTAATAACAGCCATTACTAGGTAAAATGGAATTGCCAGCAGTGGCAGGAGATAGAAGAGGATAAGCCAATCTGTGACGCCACTTCCCGGTATGATTGGGACGATATCAATCCATCCATAGATTACCATTGGCAAAATATAGTTGAGAATTGCCCATGTGACGTCTAGGGTGATAAAGCCAATCATGACTAATAAAACGATGTAGTAAGTCTTTCGTTCCATTGAAGGACACCTCGTCTTCCCGTTATCTAGGAAGAGTGGAAAGCCTACTAAAAGGTTCTTGACGCCTACTGAGTGGAGTTAGGTTGTTGTGGATTCTTCCTTGAAATGAATACCAAAAGTTTCTAGCTCTTGGAGAATTGGTTCATAGAGTTTGGGCACAATGGGAATCTGGACGCCTTTCAGTTGTATCTCACCGGTTAGAATCAAGTGAGAGGCAATCGCGGCAGGAAGAGCAACGGTACGGCTCATGGAGGAATCGCCATTTGGAATCCCGTAATCAATAAGTGTTGAACGCACCTTTTCATGCGAATTATCAGAGTGTTCTATTGTAAACTGGTGCTGCATTACGATCATATCGCGTTCACCCGGGGCATACTGCAGCTTTTCTTGAAAGAGGGACACGAGAACATCAATAGGTGCACCTTGAGTGAGTGGAATGTCATGATCTCCAAAGAGTCCTAACCATTCATAACGTTCTATTACCTCATCGTCAACTGAAAGCTTGAGTCGGGCTGCTACCTCTTCTTTCACGTTGGCTCCAGCTGACAACTTGAGATATTGACGTAAAAATCGAGCGTACGTCAGGTCACGAAGGGGTTGTTCCTCTATGTCTAATAAGCCTAGTTTACCAATATTGTATATGGTTTTACACCAGCCGGGATATCGAAGGGTTCCACGTAACATGGTTTGGATGCCTTGTAAACCATAAATGTCAATATACTGAAGGGAATCACGGTTCGGGTACCCTTCAAAATCGCCAAGTTCGGGTACAGACTCGATATGACAGCTGTTGAAGAGTTCTTCCGCTGGAATTTCGATTCTTTTGCCATCGCGTTGGAAAAGGGCAGAATTTCGTCCTGCTAAAAGGACACCACGTGGACTCCATGAAAGCTTGTAACCAAATGGGTTAGTATTTGCATCGGGTGCAGGTAATCCTCCAGTGAAGCTGGTAAATGCCAAGATTTTCCCTCCCTGAGCTTGGGCTTCATGAATGATTTTCATGGCAGACATATGGTCTTGTCCTGGATCCACCCCACACTCGTTTAGGATGATAACGTCTGCTCGTTTTGCTTGACCATCCAAAGTGCGCATCTCATCTGATACATATGAGGTCGTGACCATGTTCACTTTGTGACGCAGGCATTCGCGAGCGACTTGAACGTGAAATGTGTAGGGAAGAAGAGATACGACAAGGTCAGCAGGTTTCACCAGGTTCTTGAGTTCCTTTGCTTGTCGACTAATATCAAAGGCTCTAGCTTCACCATTTGGGTGATCTCCAATTAGATTCATAGCCTTGCTTACGGTTCGGCTCGCAACAGTGACCTGGTAGTCATGGTCAAGCATATAATTCACGTATGGACGGGCAACCAACCCTGCACCAAGAACCAATACATGTTTCATTCCTTGATACCTCTTGGCATTGTTTCGTGCTCTTGCGTTACAAATACTTTTTGAGATACTTGTAATCAGGTGTGAGTTTCCCTTGATACACGATAACAGCAGTCTTTACTTCTGGAGGAAGATCTAATTCCTCAAACGGTACTGCGTAATCAGCTTTCACAATTGACGGGATGAACCTCTGGAGTGTTTCACTAAATGATTTCGAGGCCTCTCGTGGTAATTCCGTAGGAAGGTTGTCCACCGCCATTACGACCACGCCTTCCCAAGCTACACCCAATTCTGCTTTTTCTGTCAGTGGATTGTACACAAAGGTTGGATGATCTGGCTTCGTGCAATCCACAGTGAATTCGATAGCACCATGGATGTCACAACTGATGTCTCCAACAATGACGAGTCGTGGATTGCCCTGAAAATCTTCCCATAAATGTTTCAGTTCTTGTTTTCTTATCATGCGAGGATATTTATCAGTCCAATAAATGCAGTTCATTAATACAGTGAGGTATGGGAGGTACTTGAAAAAGGTAGATTGGTACTTCGCCTTGCCATGAGCATAATAATGTTGTAATTCGAATGTATCAGATGGATCAATAGAATGGACAGTATCCTCTTCACGAAAAACAACCTTGTATAGTAGTTTGTTATTTGGTTCAAGATTTGACAACTCATCTGGATTTATCTGTTTGTGGGGAAGGATATCGAAGATTGCTTGGGCACCCCGTGAGGTATTTCCGTAACCAATGAGCCCAACTACCAATGGAGCCAGTTCCTTGGCAAAGCCTTCTGTTCGGATTTGCTCTCCAACGGATTCAATTGCTGCCTGTAACTCATCCATCCCTGAATACTTGTAGGTCGGTTTGAGGGTGGCAAAGGGGTTCGGTCTAATACTCTTCACCCTTAATCGTTCACCGAATCCACGAAGGGTTTCTGCCATGCCAGCATATCCTGCCCAGTTACCGAAAAAGACTAAACGGCGACCTGAGTCCACTTCGACTATTCGTTCATAATCAATCAGAGTCGCCCCCACATCAAGAATTTGTCGCAGCATTCCCATGTTGTAATCTTGACCTTTGATGACGTGCGCGAAAAACAGGTATACCTTTCCTGGTTCAAAAACCTCTTTGGGAATCTCTTTAATCCCAAAAATGACCGGAACTTCCTTACCCTGAAGATCCGCGATTGCCGCTCCCGACTTCTTGTAACTCGCTTCTGAAAAAGCGCGCTGCTCTGAAGGTTCTACTACAAATTCAAAGCCATGAGATTTAATCAGCTCTTCAACGTCCTTGGGAACGATGGGAGTTCGCAGTTCAAAGTCTTTGTTTTCACGGCGGATACCAACTTTCTTCGCCATAGGAATCTATCCATATCTATTGGTGAGGTTCCTCGGTTAAGCTCGCAAGTAGAAAAGTCTGATGCCTGCGCAAGGAAACGCCCCCAGTGGTTCTCAGAACAAGCTACAACATTAAAGACAAAGTTTCCACTCTTTAGTTTAGGGTTAATGTCAATGGTTAGTCAGGTATTGGAAAAAATCGATCAAAACGCCGACAAGGCACTTGATGCAGCGAAAAAAATCTGCAGCATCCCAACAGTGGCTGCGCAAGGAAAAGGAATCGAAGAAACCGCAGAACTTGTACAAAAAATGCTCAATGACGCTGGAATCCCCTCAGAATTACACTCTACCTCCGGAGCCCCTGTTGTCACCGGCTTCTTAGATGTCGGCGCGAAACGAACACTCCTTTTCTATGATCATTATGATGTGCAACCCGCTGAACCCTTCGATCTCTGGGTTTCCCCGCCCTTTGACCCGGAGATTCGTGAAGGTCGATTTTATGCTCGGGGAATTGCGGACAATAAGGGAGATACGATTTCACGGATTTGGGCAGTGAACGCATTCAAGGATGCTGGCGTGGAGCCTCCAGTAAATATCAAATTTGTAATTGAAGGTGAAGAGGAAATCAGCAGCCCCAACCTCCCCGATTTCACTAGAAAACATCATGAATTCCTCAAAGCTGATGGCGGAATTTGGGAATTCGGCAGCGCTGGATATGATGGAACCCAAGAAGCCTGGTTAGGGCTAAAGGGAATCTTATACGTGCAATTGGAAGTTGAACGGCTTTCTCATGACGCACATTCCAGTAACTCTGCAATTCTCCCATCAGCACCCTTTCGTTTAGTATGGGCCCTCAGTTCATTAAAGGATGAAACTGAACGGATTCAAATCAAGGGTTTTTATGATGACGTTGTCCCGATGACGGATGCAGAAAAGAAATTCATCTCAAAGATTAATTTCGAAGAAGAAGCCCGGCAGAAATTCTATGGTATCGATGGCTTTGTTGCACACTATGAAGGTGATGCTCTTCGTGAAGCCTATTATTACCAACCTCATCTTAGCATCGACGGTTTGACTAGTGGTTACCAGGAAGCAGGCTCAATGACTGTTCTACCTGCTAAAGCTTCAGCGAAAATTGATTTTCGGTTGGTTGAGAACCAACAGCCCAAGGATATCGTCGGAAAGCTCCGAACCCATCTTAATAACCATGGATTCACTGATGTCAAAATCGCATGGTACGAAGGCTACCCGGCTGCTAAAACTCCTGTGGACCATCCCTTCGTCAAAATCATTAGCAAGGCTAATGAAGCAGTTTTTGGCCACCCCATACGAATCCATCCTACCTGTCCAGGCTCAGGTCCACTTTACCTATTCAAAGAATATGTGCCTATGGTCTCAATTGGTATTGGAGATTATAACTCTCGTGCTCATTCACCTAACGAAAGTGTACCCGTAGATAACTTTGTCAAGGCTATGCAACGACTGGTTGTGATTATGGACCTTATGGGCAAATGGTGATTCAAAACCATAGTTCATTATGAAATTCGATTCGTTCGCCATCTATAAAGTATATAGCTAGAAATTAAAAATACAGCAATCAGTACAATTCCAGACACGACTAGTATAATTGGAAATGCTGTAAGGAAGGGATTTACTAAGGGGACTTCATCAGCGATTTTTACTAACCAGACATCCCGTGAACCTGCACCAAAACTAAATGTATATCCGACTAGAATGAAATTACCCTGACTTCGGATTCCTCCTCTAATAACATCGTCTTCCAGACCGCCAAAAACGCGTGCCCAAAGGGGGACGCCGTGAACGTTCGTCCGAGTCAGCCAAAGGTCTGCTGAAGACGAGAGATACGTGTAACCAATCAACGCATATCCATCCGATTCACATTCTAGGAGAGTTCGGAAATAATCGTCAGCATGACTTCCATATGTTATTCTGTTTTCCTCGGTACTGTCGCTAGCGGTGAACAGAAGCCAGCCATCATAGGTCGAAGTACTATAGCTGTTCGTGAAGCCAACAATGGTGAATCCTCCATCCTCATTTATCACAGCTGAACGGATGAAGTCATTTGATTCGCCACCATAAGTCTGATTCCATATTTGCTCGCCCATTTGGTTGGTGCGGATAAGCCATGCATCGGGGTGGTATTCGGTATATTGCCCAGAATGATCAAGAGTGGCGAAGCTACTGTTAATCTCCCCGAGAAGAAGAAATCCGCCATCACTTAACTCAACTAGTGTTCGACCAATGTCATCACCGGTTTGGCCATAAGTTCGGTTCCACAATATATTGCCCATTGCATCAGTTCGAATCAACCAAATGTCATAGGTTTGTAGGTGGGTGATTGGGTCTTCGGATCCATAACTTCGCGTGCTCCCAACAAGTGCAAAACCGCCTGCTGCGACTTCAATTATGTCAAAGCCTTGGTCATTATCAAGTCCGCCAAACGAACGATTCCACAGATGTGTTCCATCTGCTGTCGTCCGCACCAACCATGCATCAGAACGACCGGACGGATTGCTACGCGAATATCCTGTCATTGCGAATCCTCCTCCCGTGCATTCGATTATTGCATAGCCAACATCATCATTAGGACCACCAATTGTCTGATTCCATAGTTCGTTCCCATTCCAATCGCAACCAACAAGCAACAGGTCAGTATGGGTGATACCTGAACTCAAAGTTCCACCCACAATCACATATCCACCAGTCTGTCTTTCAATTATGTCATTTCCATAATCAGCAAGCGTTCCTCCAAAAGTAGTATGCCATATCACATCAGATCCGATAGGAAGTTGAGTGCTGCTTGCATATGTTATGGGTGCAAAAAGGACAATTAAGCAGATTAAGCAGCCAAATGAAGCGGATACGACCTTTGCTTTCATAGATTCGGTCCACAGTAAGATGAGTGGCAAGACTACCGCGCTGCGTTCTTAAAGTTTAGGGATTCCGGCAGTCCTCGCCAATCATAACACCTTCTAGAGTTATAAGGAAAAACGTTACAAGTCGCGCCATGACTGAAAAAAGAAGTTACCTACTTTTTCAGGTCTTAAACATCATCACAGTCATTTCAGTGATTATCGTTAACATTCTTGCAAATGCACTTCCTATCTTTGGAGTAAATACCGGGCAGGTTTCTGATTCTTACCCGAACTTCTTCACCCCTGCTGGGTACGTATTCTCTATCTGGTTCATCATCTACATCCAAGCCATAATCTTCATGATCTATCAAGCCCGACCGAGTCAACGAAGCGAAGATTACCTCCAAAAAATCAATCTCTTCTACTTCCTTGGCGGACTAGCCAATATCGGCTGGATTTTTGTCTTCCACTACTCCTACGCTTTCATGGTGGCAAATCCACCTTTCTTCCTAGCATCCCTTGTACTCCTAATAGTCGTATTCCTAATGCTATTACTAGCCTACATCCGGTTAGGTGTTGGAGTAGAAAAAATGCCACGAAACGAGAAGCTAGCCGTGCATCTGCATTTCAGCGTCTATCTTGGATGGATTTCCGTCGCCACCGTTGCGGCTATCGCCTCCTCCATTAACATCTTAGTTCCAGCCATTCCTACTGAAACTCAACATCTTGCTACTGCTGCCATGCTCTTCGTAGCAGTATTTCTCGCATTGCTCATGGTCTATCTTCGCCGCGATTATGGGTTTGCTCTAGTCTTCCTATGGGCAGGAGCTGGAATTGGAGTGAAATGGATTACTGTCCCCATCATCTTCTACTCAGCCATTACCATAGCAATCATCTTAGTTATCGGAATGATCCTCATTCCATATCTAAAGAAATCCAACCTTATCCAATACTACAAAGGACCTGAATAAACCTAGTTCCATTATCTCAACTGCCGCACTATCAGGCGGATTTCCAGATTTTAAACTGGAAATTCCAACTAGTCACAAGTTCATTTTACTTAACTCGAAGTCTTTTCCAATAGAGCACTGAAGCAACAATAACAATTACAATTATTGAAACGATCGCTAGGGTAACCACAAATATTGGATTTGGGTTACTTGGTGTAACTCTGGCAGTATCAATCAACCAGCATGCAATAATTCGCATTAGATTCCATTCAGAGTCGGGATCATTCAATCCATCCTGGAAAGTTGTCCCGTCCCGAATATCACCTTCTTCGATTTCTGGATGGGGGCTGGAAAGAAACACGGCTCCACTACCATACCTGAAAGAAACCATACAAGGTAGATCATTGAGGGCGTAGCTTGCAATCGTGGTTACATGGGACATGTCTGGGGCATCGAAATAACTTCCCGTCCAACTTAGTATCTGATACGAATTCGGAAGTGCTGATAGGTCAGGTCCAGTTCCGTTCTTGTGGATGTTCACCGTAACAAGGTTCTTTCCAGCAGGAAGTTCAGGCAGGTAGTTTTGAAGTTCTATATTAAAGAGTTCGAAATGGGTCCACTCAAAGAAGGTTCCACCATAGATTCCAATATAGGCTCCACCAGAAGCAATGAAGTTTCGAATGATATCATAACATACGGGTGTCATTTCATCGCGTAGAGTGTAGGGAGAGATTCCGGGCATAACAAACATTGCTTGCTCGTCCAATGAACCATTCAGTACGCCTTCTGGTGAAAGTAAAGTCAGGTCTGCGTCCAACCATTCCAGCAGATGAATTAATGCTGTTCGGCTTGCTAAATTCTCATCTGAATGTCCGCCAGTGTAAACTGCAACAGGAACCCCTGAAAGATTTGTAGACTGCTGGCCAGTAACTAGCCTATGGGGTCCACCGATGAGACAAAGCAAGAGAAACAGAAAAAGAAAATTAAAGAGCAATACGGGTCGGTATCCATTTGAAATTAAAATTTGCTTTTGCATACGCACCATCGGTTCTATTCTCGGAATGATTTAACAAATATGCTCGGAAATCGGTCGGTCAAAAATTAGACACAAAAATGATCTGTTTAGACATTTTTGAGAACGAGTTGGTTCGGAATCTGGTGGACATCGAGGCGCTTATTTGCAGGCAACCGAGAATTTAAGTTCAGAATAACTGGTTCATCAACGGTGAATCCCTTTTGACCGAATTACCTTTCGTTCCTACAACTGCTGTATCTCTTGAAGCTAAATCACGTTCTGCCTCAAGTTATATTGCGTTTGGACTCGTTTTTTTTGGTGCCCTAATTGCAACGATGAATATTATTTACAGCGTTTATCTTCAGCTCTTTGTGTTTCTTCCCTCAATTCCACCTTGGATGGGATTCCAAATCTATAACTATCTCATTCTCGACGTTATCATTGTCATTGGAGTGCTTCTCATGTATGGAGGCGCTGCAATCATTTATTTCGAGAAATCATGGCCTTATGGCGGTGTCATCTCGCTGTTCGGCGCATTCATGAGCATCACTTTATTCGCCATCTTTTTGGGTGCCTTAGGTGCTTTCATTAACCTTTGCAGCCGACCAGAACCGAAGCGAACATAAGGAATGGACACAACACAATCAGTATCCACGGCTCGAGGACAAAGATCATGACTTCAATCATTGACATTTGGGAACATGTCAAGCAAATGAAACAACCCTGGAACCCTCAGGAAATTGCCCGAGTAAATAATCAGGTGATTCGGCTAGCTCTTTTCGATGGAGAGTTTCCCATGCACAAACACACCAATGCTGACGAACTCTTCTTCATTTTGAAAGGGAAAATAACCATTCGTATAAAAGGACAGCCTGATCTGACTCTAACGGAAGGAAAAATGACCGTGATTCCTCGAGGCGTCGAGCATTCTCCCAAAAGCCTTGAACCCTCATATGTCTTGATGTTTGAACCCGTCTCCTTAAATCCACGTGGTGACTAAGAGTATTCGCTTAACGTATTTTCGAATTTTAACCTGAATCCAACGGATTAGTACAATCCAACACACTTTTCCACTCCCCCCGAATTGTTCCCTGGCGATTTAGCAATTGCAAGGTCACTCTTTCAAATATAAAGGTCCAATTTTTGATGCTCATACCCATGTCTGGGAAACCACTAATACCAACCAAACTATTGAAGAACAAGAGACACTCGGAATCAAATCCCAGCTAGTAATCGCTCATCTCACTGCGGTTCGGAATTTTACTGAACAACATTATCCGGGAAAATTTGTGTTTGCCAAGTATTTGTCAACCCAGAATATCATCGGTTCAAAAATTGATTTTGTTCTCTCTGAAATTGATCAGATGCGTGAAAACGGGTTCTCGCTGGCGAAGATGTGGGCGGCTCCGGGTTGGCGTAACTACTTCAAAAATTATGAAGCCGACTTTCGAATTACCGATGAGCGCTATCAGCCTATTTTTGATAAACTTGCTGCTGAAGGGTTTCCTTTACTTCTTCATATGTCCGATCCGGATACCTATTATGCTACCAATTACGCGAATACTGAAGTCTTTGGTACAAAGGATGCGCATCTCGATGAATTAGAAACGCTCATAGCGAACAATCCCAAACTTCAATTTCAACTTGCCCATTTCGGTGCGCAACCAGAAATCCACCGCTTACCTCGTCTCGCCACGTGGTTCGAAACCTTTGATAATATTGTTGTTGATACGGCATCTTCTCGCTGGATGGCTCGTGAACTGAGCAAAGATCCTGATGCAGCTCGGAATTTTCTTATCCGGTTTTCCAAACGCATCCTCTTCGGAACCGATACAACATTAAACGCAAACAAATCCTGGGACAAACGCGCAACTTTGTCTCCTTACAAAGCAAGGTATATTGCCCAGCGAATACTGTGGGAAACCACTGAAAGAAATACTCCTCTTCCTTTCCCTGATGCTGATACTGAAGCAAGCGGAGGCACATTCATTAATGGTCTTAATCTGCCGGATAACGTACTTAGGGATTTGTATTGGGAAAATGGACAACGTCTGTTTGCATTCTAATTCCTAGCCAAAGAGAACCTGAAATATCGCAAAGGCTTAATTAAGATAAACTCCGGCAACAAATGCTCTCCACTCTTACATGATTCGGAGGATTTCCTTCCCATGTCAGACGAAACAACAGCAACAACTCTCATTCTCATT
>JABXGS010000182.1 GCA_016550425.1 archaeon | reverse complement strand
TTCTCATCGGCTCGAGAGAAACATTCTCGACCCATCATAGCATTAATGACATGACGCCGTTCCATCTTGGGCATCTGGGCCAACCGATCTAAGTCCTTTTGCAAGACCACATTACTGGCAAGGAGATCGCTGAGTGCTATACCATTAAGGAGCGAAGAGATCTCCTTATCGACTTCTTTTACACCGGTGGCTAAAGTTGTGCTTTGACCAGAAGATCCAATTTTATGCAGAGTAGCGTGGGAAGGGCGTTTACGGTGAATTCTTCGTGTAATTCGATACTGTGTGTTTTCAAGTTCAAAATACAATTGAACAAGGCATTGATCAGCATCATAATTGATTATCCGGTCTTTTTGTCCCATAGGCGCTTTATGCGTACGTCCAAAGAAGGCAAAGAGGATTGCTTCAAAAACGCTTGATTTTCCGGATTCATTTGCCCCACTAACAGCCAGGATACCTACGGGGAATTTGATGTCCACATCGAGATGTTTGAAATCTTTGGTGATAAGTTGACGAAGAACGACCATCTTACCACCCTCCTGATTCTTCGAGAAGCGTTATACCTTGCTCTAGGGCATTTTGCAGTAACTTCTTCTTCTTGGAATCCGTTTCTTGTTTGATTCGCTCGAGGACAAACTCTCGATATTCGGTCTTTGGTGGTTTCAGTTCTGCTTCAGGTATAAGAAAATCGGGATCAGGGCTTACATATTCTAGGTCATCAATAATTTCGGTTGAAAAGCATTTGGCGAAGCCATGACGAACAACCTCGGTTCGTCGGTATAACTCAGCAGATTTGATGGTCATAACCCCTTTCAGTCGAAAACGAAGTATCAGCTGGGGATTCCGTAGACGAGTTATTTCTTTGATAAGTAACTGGTTGATATTGGCATCTTTCGGAATTGCTACGTCGATGGTTTTCATAGGTCGGGTGGATACTGGAATTTGTTTGATTTCCTGTACGCCATCAGTGTCAACTTCGAGCCATACAAAGCCCTTCTTTTGGCTTTCTTCTGAAAAGGTAACATGCTCTGTACTTCCAGGGGTACAAATTGTCGTATTTCCTACCTTTTGCTTTTGGAATTCGTGGTTGTGTCCGGCAGCTAGATAGGTGAGTTTCTTAGGAACTGATTTGAGGAGAATATCAGGTTCATGTGGGAAGGTACCCCGAAGCCCTTCTACATTGTAGTGTGCAAGAAGGATGTTCACATCGCCTTTTCCAGGGATAGATAACTGGTAGAGAGGATCTTCAGTAGGAAGTAGCTGTGGATTAAATGACAACCCAGATATTTCCACTTCGAGGTTATCGATATTTGTTGTGTTGGTTTGGATAGTTTCCCAATCTTGAAAGAAGTGAACGAAACCAGCACGGGCATATTCGAGTAAGGGGGCAACGCCATGTCGACGAGCCCGAGGAACATCATGATTGCCACTGATAATGTAGACGGGAATCTGTTTTTCGGAGAGCTTTCGAAAGGCTTCCATAACGTGAGCACGGACTGGGTTGCGTGGGTTTAATCCATCAAAGAGGTCTCCGGAATGGAGAAAGAGGTCAGGTTTCTTTTCGAGAGCATAAGTAATAACAGAATCAAATGCCTTGAGAAAGTCCCGTTTCCGTTCATACCGTCGAGCCTGGAATTTTACGGCAGGGATGTCTAGATGGGTGTCTGATGTGTGGAGAATGGTAATAGGCACCGGTAATCAGACCTCGGAGAATGCTCCCTTGAGCTTAGTTTCTTCTTTGCGTTCTTTGGCTAGTTTTTTGTCAATACCCGTTGCTTTTCGGGCTTTTTTAAGCCGCTCCACTACGTCGATATCAGCTCCGCCTTCCTTTGTTATTCGGGGTCGGACCTTCACCATGACCGGCGTCCTAGTTATATCACCGACAACAACGGCTTCTCCAACATTGAGACCAGGAAGATCTGAAATTAAATCTTCACTTAGACGTTCGGAGGATTGAGCAATAGCATTCTGATCGCGGGGATTTGTGATTTTGAGTACAATCTGGCTATTGCATTGACTCAGGCTGTCGGGATGGATTCGACCGGGTCGTTGGCTAATGAGAAGTAAGAAAATACCGAATTTTCGGCCTTCTTGGGCAATTCGACGGATAATGCGGGCAGAGTAAGTAAGGGTTTCAGGGGGGACGAAATTGTGAGCTTCTTCGACCACAATGAACACGGGATAAGCGAATTCATCAGTGACAACAGCTTCGAAAACATCACGTAAAAGACGGCTGACGATATAATCCGTGCTGCGGTTTCCTAGCCCTGAGAGGTCTACGACCGACGCATGATAGGGTTTAATGATGTTATTGATGGGAACGCCACTCCGTGAAAAGACACGAAGTCTTCGAAGACGTTGAATGTACTTAATTGCATTTCGAGCGCCAGCTCGCGTGTCCTTGTTCGCTTCCTCATCTTGAGCGACGGTGTTCAGCTCATTGATAATATCTTCCATTAGATAGACAACGTTTCGCTCTTTTAGACGATTTAAGGCTGCTTCGAGACCTGCACGGATGACCGTGAAGCTCTCACCAATAGCACAGATGTCGCAGAGTTCATCAAAATCTAAATCTGCAAGGCGCACTGTGTATTCTTCCACTCGTCCGATATCTTTCTTACTATATCGACCTGTACTTTCGGGATTTTGGAAAACAGTAACATGGTCTGAAAAATCGTGTTTCGCCCCCGTTTCGGTTTGGCTTAGAAAAACGTAATCTGCGTGTGGATCAATAACGATAACAGTAGCGCCTCGTTGCATGAGTTCCTCGATGAGCACACCTGTGAGGTAACTTTTTCCTGCACCGGTCTGAGCGAGAATTGCTACATGGCGTCGGAACCCATTGATACGAATATTGACTGGGATTTGTGGGCGGGAAATTAGATTTCCAATATGGAGGCTAGCGTCGGGAGGATAGGCATAGAATTGTGCAAGAAGATGATCTGGTGCTATGTAAATTGGATTACCAGGTGTGACAGCCCGCCGGGGAAGAAGAATTCGAGGTGGGTGCCCCTTTTTGGTTGGGGTGAGATATCCAAGAACGCGGGCAACACCCCATGTTTTGACATCATCAATATGGGCTTCCTTGATTCGGGTGATAGCATCAAAATCGAGGTCCCGACGAAGGGCAAGGCTTTGGGAGGTAATACGTTCCACTTGGGCAAGTACTTGTACTTTTATTAGTGTACCTTCGACGAGTTCTTCAGATTCAACCGTGAGATATTCGTATTTCTGTGGGTATCGTTTTCGTTCACTAGC
>JABXGS010000029.1 GCA_016550425.1 archaeon | reverse complement strand
GCTCGCATCGTTGGTAACCCCTACTATAAGTGATTGCGGGTCAGCCAGCACATTAATCTTTTTCCTTTCGAACCCGTGGCAGTATTTCAACGGAAAACTTGCTTTCAACTTTCTGGCTTTTTCCACTAGGTCCCAGATAGTTACAGGTCATTTCTCCTTCATGGGTCCCAGCTTTGGTGGCAATTAAGTAGAGAGGGAATTGTACATGTTGTTGGGATGGGAGACTGATAATTTGCTTCTCAAGGGTTCCAGTTTTTAGTAAAAGGGTTGGTGGGAGAGTCACCTTGATGACAACATCTGATGCATCTCCATGACTATTATTTTCAACTCGGAGAATTAGTTCGAATTCTTCTTGAGAGTGTGGGGGCGTGACAGAATCAATGACGAGGTTGATTTTCGGTGTAGCCGCGGTAATTTCTAGCGGAACAGGATTTGATTTGAATTGAAAATGCTGGCCGTCAATTTGAAGAAGAAGCACCATAGGGCCCACCTCAAAAGTTCCGGGCAATCGGGGATCCAAGATGAAGCGTATTTTTAACTTCTTTTTGGGGTCATGAGGAAAGGCGATTTCTTCTAGAAGGGCGATATTTGAGGGAAGGGATAGTTGGATATCAAGGACCTGCGTTGGAACCGGAAATGAGATCGTTCCGTATCCCGAGATCTGTTCCTTGATTTTTACTTCGTTCTTGTCTAATTTCAGTGTTAGGGAAGAGGATTGTGTATTTTGAAAGAGGGCAAGAAGTGTCGTAATTAGCTGATTAATGGTTTCTGACTCATTTATTCGAGAAGGAAGTTCCAGATCGGCGGGAACAACTCCACCTTCTATGAATCGGTTTACAAGGATAGAGGCAATCAAGTAAGTGTGTGTTTTGACTTTCTTTCGCCCAAAGCGTTTCTCGATTTTTTCAGCTTCTCGGTAGGTTTGTTTTGTTCTTGCCAAGTCATTTCCGGCCAGAAAAAAAATAGATTGTAAAGAATAAGTGCGAACCAATAACTCATCATCTTTATTCCGTGTGCCAATACGTATGACTTGTTCTAATGCGGCTGATGCGGAAGAGAAATCGTGGCTTGCTATTGCAACATCTGCAGCATCGAAGAGGATGGCTGTTTCCCGTTTATCGTCTCGAATGGCCAGATAAAATTGGGAGGCTTGTAAAAATGCATCATAAGCTCGTTGATGGTCAGGAATCTTTGCGTATTCACGACCAGCCGCCGCCCAAGAATCCGCGGCTTTGACTTCATTACCTTCCGCTTGGTGTTCTCGGGCTCGCTTCTCATGTTTGGCAGCGGATTTTGCTGGGTCACCGGAGAGAATTCCTTTAAGAAAAGACATAATGAGGCACGCTTCCTGTGAACCTGCTAAAATCTATTTCGGGTATTAAAGAAAATGCGGGTTACGCAGGGAATTTCATTGTCACGCCAGGTGTGGGGATTTGTACGGGGATATTGGTGGCTTTGATGAAATTTTTGAAGAGTGCGGGGGCTTCTGTATGAATTGGTATGACTCGTTTTGGTTGAATTTCTTCCAGGGTTTGTGACAGTTGGAGTGGATGGATGTGGCCTGAACAGTGGGCGGAATACATTGCAAGCCCAGATAACGCAAGCCAATTGAGTAGTTTTTCAAAGCTAATCTCGCTTTCTTCATTGAACGGCTCTGAAGCGCTCAGCAAGTACACTCCGGATTCAGGGGGTTTGATTTGCTGAATGGTGCTAATACTGGCAAAACTGCTGCAGAAGATGTATTTGGTTGGGTATTTGTGAAGCTCTTTAGTTGTAACACTTCGATCAGAGAGCTCTTTAATAGTAGGATCTGCTTCTTTCATTAGTCTTTCATATTTGGAGATACGCTTTTTCTCTCCATCAAACCATCGGATTTCAGTGTCTGTTGCAATGTTTGGCATGTGGAGGTCACGACATTTATTGATGGCATGAAGAATCCACATTCTTCGAGGGTCAAGCACTAATTGACGATTATTAGCCTTTGCTGCTGTTTGCATGGTTCGGAAGCGGTCAAAATCTGGTTCAGAAAAATCAGCGATTGCGAGGCTTTTACATCCTTGAATAATCGTAGTAGCTTTTTCGAGTACTTCGTTTTCAGTGGCTAATTCTGCTTTTGCGATATTAGTTCCTTCACTGAGCACAACGTCTGGTGAACCACCTTTCTGTATCTCATGAACGAAATCTGCGGTGAGATGAGGTACAGTTCCATGACGGCGAAAATCGCCTGTATACACGATACTAAGTTCAGAACAGTGAACAATGAAGCCATAAGCTGCGGGGATACTATGATCAACATGAACCGGTCGGATGTCTACTCCACCGATTTTCACAGTGTCTCCTGTTCGGAAGGTTTTGATTGTTTGCCCTTCAATATCAGAGTCAAAGGTCTTCCGTGAGCCTTCAAGGCGTGCTTCAAAGATAGTTCTGGTACATTCACCCATATGGATCGGAATGCTTCGGTTCAGTAATGGGAGATAGCCACAGTGATCTGTGTGGGCATGGGATAATACTACTGCATCAATATCAGAAGTAGGCTGGGTTTTTTTCGATGGTTGATGATAGAGGTTGGGTATGTCAGGTGTAGCGCCAACTTTGATTAATTCATCAAGGGACCGCGGGGCGATAGGAAAATCATAAAATTCACGCATCGTATCAAAGGATTTCCCGAAGTCGAGAAAGAACTTTACATCATGACCTTGATCTTCGATGAGTATTTTATTGGCGCCGATTTCGCCCGCGCCTCCATAGATGGTTATCAATACACTCATGGCTTTTTTCCACCGGACTGATCTTTTTTACGATTTAATCGACGAATTTTGGGTACATAGCTGCGGAGGATGCCGTGGGAGAGACTTCCGCAGCCTAGGATAGTGTCGTTGTGGGTGACGATTACATATCCTCTTCGGTCGTCTTCATAATTAACCGATTCCCCTCTGAGCCAAGTTTCTGCCTGCAATCTAGTTAATTGGACGATTTGCTTTGTAGCATGAGTACCAAGTAGTTGAGCACCATCCATGGAGAGCCGAAATGCTGTGGGCGAGTATTCACCGATGTATAGTCCGGTTGTGCCAGTGTATGGTAATTCCGAAAGGAGTGCAAATGCTGCATCACTAATAAGGCGAATCCGTTTGCGTCCTGACTTGAGAAACCTAAATCCAGCAAGTTTTGGAATGCCAAATTGGCTATAGAGTAGTTGCCAGATGTGGGTTTCCCGCGCAGAATCAATGGTCAGTGTTTGGCCGTGAGACATTAGGCGTCCTTCCTGATCAAGGCTATGAAGAAGCCGTCTGTATCATTATCCTGTGGATAAATTCGAAGACAGTCTTTGAGAGTTTCATGGTAGTGCGTTTTATTCCAGTAGGTGATTCCGGGATGGTAACGAAGGTTTGCGGGTTGTGGGGATTCAATGGAAGCCAAAGGAAAAGCACCAAGGAGGTGGTCGACCACCGCTTCATTTTCTTCCGGATGCAGACTGCAGGTTGAATAGACTAACAGACCTCCCGGTTTGAGTAAGCGGAATGCTGCTGTTAGAAGTCCTTTTTGGATAGTCTGGATGCCGAGAATACGTTGAAGATTAGTAACCTCATATTGAGGTGATTTACTGCGAAGATGTCCAGACGCGGTGCATGGGGCATCAACAAGGACGCGATCGAATTGAAGAGGGATTCGTGTGGATAGGTGTCGACCATCTTGGCAAAGTGTGATAGTATTGATGACGCCACACACCTGTATATTGTGACCTAGGCTGGTAAGCCGTCGGAAAGATCTGTCGTTCGCAATTAGTGCGCCTTCGTTTTTCATCATCTGAGCGATCTGAGTGGTTTTCGATCCGGGAGCGGCACATAAATCAAGAACAACATGGTGTGATTGTGGGTCTAAAATTACGGGAGGAACCATACTTCCTCCTTCTTGAATATAGAATAGCCCTAGCGAATATTCTTGGGTAAAGGGGAGTCGCTCATAGTCCCCAGTGATGCGGAATCCATCTGAATACCAGGGAAGTGGAACGGGATTAACATTGAGGGCTTCTAATCGAGCGAGACCTGCTGTGAGGTCGGTTTTGATTGTGTTGATGCGGATGAAGTGAGTGGGAGGTTGGGAAATTGAAGCGAGGAAGCTTAGGTATTCATCTCCAAGAAGGATTTGGAATCGTTCTTCGAAAGCCGATGGGAGAGATTTAGATTTGTTCATATCTTATAGTGCTTCCTTGAACCCCACATCATGGCGGGGAAGAACTAAGCCGATTCCGATGAATTGACCAGGTGGATATAACGCGATTGCCATCAACAACGTAATAATGAGCAAAAAGGTTAGCTGTCAGGCATGAATGGTTTGGAATTATACGAAGATGATCACCGGGCGAGAGCGCCTTATGTTGTGTTTTGTCAGCAAACGTGATTTTCCCATGTTCCTGAGATAAGCTCGTTATTATTGCCTGATGTGTGGTGTTATTTTCATCCGGATTAAGAACCACTCCATATCCTTGGTTTGATGGAATATGTGCTGCTCCGGTATCCTTGGATAAGGCAGTGGCACCGGCGTCGACCACCACATGCGTATCTTGGACACCAACTACGCTGGTAAGCACTGATAGAGCACAATCGGTGAACCGGCACACGCCAAGTGCGACTTGAGTATTATCAAAAAAGACATAGTTGCCAGGTCGAATTTCGGTTATTCCATCTTTAAATCGAGTTGCCAGCTTGGCGGTGGGTGTTGAACCTATCGAAACAACCTCAGAAGCTAGTCCATGAGATTGCAAGCTGTCAGAGAAGTGGAGCATTATATCTTGTTCATGATTAGCAATTGCCTGGATTTCCTGTGGGGATTGAGCAGTGTATGCATGACCCGCATGAGTGAGGATTCCTCCAAAGGTCAGGTTAGACGCCGCATCAATTTGCTTTGCAAGAGAAATCGCACGGGAGTCTTGAGGGTCAATCCCACATCGATGATATCCACAATCCACCTTAACTAAGACGGTGAGCTGGAGATCTGCCGCAATGGAATAGGCTTCCAAGAGGGGAATCATTGCGGAATGATCAGTGACGATATTGAGTTGAGCTTGTTGAGCAAGTTCACCTAGACGAGGAAATTTATCAGGAATAATAGGATATGCAAGTGTCACATCCATAAACCCATGATCAATGAACGTACCAGCTTCCCCCAAAGTCGAGACAGTGATGCCGTTTGCGCCGTATTCACGTTGGAGATTCGCGATTTCCATACATTTGTGTGTTTTAATGTGAGGGCGAAGACAAACCTTGTTTTGATGAGCCTTATCTGCCATGTTCTTTATGTTTCGGAGAAGTCTACTTTTCTCAATGAGCAAAGCAGGAGTGATTAGGTCATCAATTTTCATCAACATCAACTCGTAAATGAACGGATCAACTGCTGAGAATGTGAAAGGTGTGGCTCCGCCTTGACTGAACCCACTTTCCTCGCAGCTCCTAACGGAGGCCTCGGTGGGTTTAAGATAGCCGTGTCGACGGAGCCAACTATGCTTTCTGTTCAGCACCTGAAAAAAGCTCCCGTAGAGCGACAAGTGCAACCTTTTTTAACCGCAACAAGCAAAACCCCGTAGTCGAGGGACGCTTTATGGTGAGCCTAAAATCGTATGAAAAGGTCCGGAAAGCTCTTGAAAAAATCGGGTTACCCGGACAAGATGCCTATGATTTACCAACCAGCGACCACCGGTTTCCAGATGGAGCCGGCTATCGGATTGAAATCTCGGGCGTTGAACGCCCGGAAGTCTTAGAAGCACTAATTGATGAATCGGATAAACGCGATGTGCCAGTTCATCGCCTCATTAGTGTCGTCATGGGAGCAACGCTTCTTGACGATAAAGAACTGAAGAAATTTGCCCAACTAGCCCATGATGCACAAATGGAAGTGATCCTTACCCCTGGCCCACGAACCAGCTGGGATGTGGGTCGACAACTTGTTACATCTGAAGGTGTCCTGTCAGGAATGCGCTTTCGCGGCGCTGATAAGCTAGTAGAAGTTATTAGCGATATCAAAAGGGGCATTGAACTAGGCTTCCGAGGTTTCTTAGTCATCGATGAGGGACTACTCTGGGCTTTGAACAAGCTCAAAGAAATCGGTGAAATCCCGAAGGATATTACCTTCAAGGTAAGCATCTTTGCTGGCCACGCTTCCCCAGCGGGTGGTAAACTGCTAGAAGAATTAGGCGCAGGTAGCTTCAATCCAGTTGCCGATATGACCGTGCCCCAACTAGCAGCTATTCGCCAAGCAACAAAGCTGCCAATTGACATTCACATCATGCTCATGCCCAGCTTTGGTGGATTCAATCGATTCTATGAAGCAGCCGAAATTACACGATGCGTCCAACCAGTGTACTACAAATTTGAACCCGGACCGAGTATGGCCTTGTACACACCTTGGTCCTCGATTGACGGCCTAAGTTTCCTTGCCCGTGAAAAAGTCAAATGGGCTGAAATTGTACGAAACTTGATCCAAGATAATTATCCAGAAGCGAAATTATCAAAACTCGGAGTCAAGGACTTAGCGATCCCTCAACCCTAAAGCGAGGAGCGTTAACATATGGGATTTAAACCTAGCGGCGTGAATCCAGCACTGGTTACGCCGTTTACCAAAGATGGATCGAAAGTTGATGTCACGGCCTTCCATCAGCTAATTCGCCATTGCATCGATAATTTGGGGGTCACCGGTCTTGTTCCAGCAGGCACAACTGGAGAATTCACAAGTCTGACATTGACCGAGCACAAGCAAGTAGTAAAGCTTGCAGTTGAAGAAGCAGCAGGTAAGGTGCCAGTAATTGCAGGAGCCGGAGCGAGTAACACCAAAACAACCATCGAGCTAGTCAAGGCAGCAGAAAAGGCGGGAGCAGATGCGTGTCTGGTGGTCACACCGTATTATATGCGTCCAACACTTCGTGGGCTCTATGAGCATTACCGTCAAGTGAGTGAAGTCGGTCTTCCAATTGTTCTGTATAATATCCCTCAATGTACCGGTCTTGATATGCCGTGGCAAATTGTTGAAGACCTTGCAGATCTTGAAAACATCGTCGGCATCAAAGATTCTAGTGGACAACTAAAGCTCATCCTAGCGGTCTTGGAGAAAGTTGGTTCGAAAATCAATGTGCTGGTGGGGCATGATGAAGTCGTATTCCCTGCTCTTGCATCGGGTTGTTCGGGGGCTATTCTTGCGAGTGCCCAATTGATTGGGGATATTTGGTTAGATATGCTCAAGAAGGTACAAGCGAAGAAATTCGATGAAGCCGTTGCACTCCAGTTGAAGGTCCAAAAACTCACGCGATTGATTGTGGGCTCAGGAGCTGCAGGAACAAAGGCTGGTCTCAAAATGATGGGTGTTCCAGTCGGTAAACCTCGACTACCCTTAACCTTTGGCGGAGTTCTTACGTATGAGAATCGGGAAGAAATTCGAATCGAACTAGAAAAACTCGGTAAAATCAAGCCCAAAGATGTGATAATTGAAGTCGAACCCAAAGAACCTCTTAAAGCACGATTTGGGGCATTTGGTTTCTCACCCGACCAGGTTAAAGATTTCTCATTGAAGATTGGTGAAGGGCTCTCTGGGGGTGGAGCTGAAGTCGCACACATCGACTTGATGATTGGACGTAAGGACGGTCCTGTTGGTTTTGCCTTTGCGCAAGCTAAGGCGGCACCCAAAGAGCGCATGGAACCTCTTCTCGCCATTCTGGAACCCAACCTCATGGTGAAGCCTGAAACACTGCTCGTTCCAACTGTTGCCAACCGTAGTATGCATCAAGCCAGCCTCTTTGGAGGTCCCGCACAAACAGGGTGTGCCAAAGCCGTCATGGATTCCGTTGAAGAAGGTTTTATCCCCAAGTCAGCAGTCGACAAATTAGTAATAATTGCCACAGTCTTTGTCCATCCCACAGCAGTCGACCGGAAGCGCATCCAAATTAACAACTATAAAGCAATGCGACACGCCATCCGACGAGCCATTGAAGGCCGCCCAAGCATCGAAGAATTACTCCGCGACAAAGAATTTGCGAAACATCCGTTTCGCTGGGGACCCTGAGTCTCCTGTTAGAGGATAGATTTGATATTTCCAAGGAATAGGGCAAGAAAGAGTGCAGCTGAAAGTATGTCAGCAGTGGTTCCTGGATTCAGTTGAGAACCTTGTGAACGGAGGTACTCGTCGAAAGGTTCAGTTTGTGTCGCCCAGCTCGTTTCTTGCATTTTCATAATTCGTGTATACACTTTCTGGGCACGTTGCATGACATCTTGTGCAACCTCGGCGCCATTTTTCCGTTGGATAAAGGAATCGGGGCGATTACTTAGAGCCCAAAGATAGGAGGCAAGGACAGCGTCTTCTGTGCGTGGATGCTGGTTCAGCGCCTTGGTCACTTGAGGGTAGAGCGTATCAAAGGTGTAAGCGAAGTTCGTGGTATATTCATGGGCAACGGAATCATAACTTGCTGCTAAAGCTTGTAAGTCACAGAGTGTATATTTTTCGCGACGAATTAACTGAATGGTATGAGGTGATTGGAAATCAAAAGCCTGAGATTGTGGTTTCCATTTGGCTGTTTTAGGAATGGCGCCACCGGGACTAGCTGCCTGTAGGGCGTGAATAAGTTCAATGGCATCTTCAACAGTAGTATTTGTTAGAATCCGTTTGAGGCTTTGCTGCAATGTTGTTTTTGTGGATCGAGGTCGTGTGATTTCATGTCCAGCAGCGGCAGCGAGTGGAACAAGGAGTAGAATTGTGCCAAGTAATGTGTTCTTTCCATGGGGCTCCATTGAGGTTTGGACTGCGAATCTGATGAGTTTCCCAAGGCGCGAAGGTGTATAATCTGTCGTGCTAAACTCATAGCCCCACTCCGCACTTTGATGAAGGGGATATCCCAAGCTGTTGATGCTGGCAACAAAATGGATAAACCGAGTATCAGGGTGGTCCTTGTACCTATGCACATTGCCGGGTTTGGGAGTGAGAATGTCTAAGAACATGGCAAATTGTGCCTTCTCAGAAATGTCACACAGTTGCTCCTCAACCTTAACTCCCGGAACCATTTGGGGATATCACCTGTTATGAGAAAAGGGGGATTTGAGTGGTATAAGATGTTTGGTTGAATCCTTGGAACACCCTCAAGGTTTTTCTCCGGCAACAGAATAATGTCGCTTTGTGATGCCGATGCCTCCAAATGAATGGGAACAAAAGGTGCTTTCCCGGGTTGATGAGTTACGAGATGAGCTCGTAAAATTGTGTCAGGATATTATTCGCATCCCGAGTTGGGATCGCGAGACCAGGGGTGAAGCGGAGGTAGCTCACCGGGTTGGGAAGACAATGGAAAAGAGGGGAATTCAAACTGAATATGTCACATCTCATCCGAGTATCGATAACCTTGTAGCAACTTGGGCAGCAAAGAATGGCAAACGCTTACTGTTTAATGGTCATGTAGATGTAGTGCCACCTGGCGAGGATTGGACGGTCGATCCCTTTGCTGCAGAAATCCGCGAGGGTCTCATTTATGGACGCGGTGCCATGGACATGAAAGGCGGAGTGGCCTGCATGACGATGGCTATGAGCGCATTACATGATCTTGAGGTGCCATTGAAAGGATCCCTAATCGTTAATGCAGTTGGCGATGAAGAGCGGCAGGGGAAATTGGGAACAGCATATTGTATTGAAAACGCTTGGAAGAAGATTAAAGCAGATGCAGCAATTGTTGCTGAGCCTTCAGGAATTGGGCAGTTCGGACACGCTGTTAATATTGGTGAGAAGGGGCCGGTGTGGATGAAGGTTACGACAAAGGGTGAGAAAGCACATGGCAGTATACCATCAGCCGGAAAGAATGCCATTATCATGATGTTTGAGTTGCTTGAAGCCCTCCGTCAAGCTAAACCTCCAACAATTCCACCTCCCATAACCCGTAAAGCAATTATTCACCAGTTCGCTGCCAGTTTAAACCTTGAACCAGAAGTGATGGAGTCATTTATTGAAAAGGGAGGTGAATCTAATCCGTTCTCCGCAGGATTAGAGGGACTTACAGCAAGTACGATGAACATCGGAACAATAAACGGAGGAGTCGCTGCCAATGTAGTACCTGACCGCTGTAATGCCCAAATAGATTTTCGGATTCTCCCAGGCCAAACACCGCAGGAGATGGTTGAGTTCATTCAACACTATGCGGAGAAGCTGGGAATCTCAGAGGTCTGTGACATCGAAATCATTGAAGCATTTGAGGGCAACTCCATTCCCAATTATGAACAAAACAAAATCGTAACCACCATGTTTGATGCCTCAAAAGAAATCGCAGGACCTACTGTATATTTCCTAGTACCATATGCTACAGATGGTCGCCTTCTCCGCCGCGCGGGCATCGAGTCAACAGTGGTCTATGGACCCGGAAATTTATTCTTAGCGCATACAGCAGACGAAAACGTTGCTATTGAGGACTTGGTTAAAGTGACCAAAGTCTTTGCACTGACTGCAATCCGCTATCTGGGAGTGAAGGACTATCGATAAAATCTAGGCAGGACGGAAAACCAGCCGCATCACCGCTTCACTGTCAGCAGATCCAGGGAATTCCTCAAAATCAGCTACTACCGCATCACCCACATGAATTTCTTCGGGTTTGAGGGGATCAACTCCTACTAACCGAGTACAGACAGATGGACCTTCCTTGAGTGCCACAATAGCAACGATATAGGGAACATCCTCCGAGTACTTGATTCCAGCAATGTGAATCACTGTAAAGGAACGAAGTGTCCCTTCTCCACTGAGTTGAGTCCAATCAGTAGTTTTACTATTACAATTTGGACAGAACAATCGTGGAGGCAGATGAAGTGCATCACAGCTCGAACAATGGGCTGCACATAGTTTCTGTTCATTGATTAACTCAAAGAATTTCTTGATAGTTGTTTCTTCACTCATCTCGATTACCACCGTTCACAAATATGCACAACTGCCGTCGCTCCCGATCCACCAACATTATGAGCTAATGCCAAGTTAGGTGAATCAATTTGACGTTTACCAGCTTCGTTTCGAAGCTGATGGTATAATTCGATGATTTGAGCGACACCAGTAGCTCCGACCGGATGGCCTTTAGCTTTGAGACCACCACTAGGATTAATCGCAAATTCGCCATCGAGCGTAGTGTATTCTTCTTCGACGGCTTGTCCGCCCATGCCGGGGTTGAAGAAGCCGAGGTCTTCGGTGGCGATGATTTCAGCGATGGTGAAGCAGTCGTGGACTTCAGCAAAGTCAATGTCTTTTGGTCCGATTTTAGCTTGCTTATAGGCATGGTAGGCTGCTGTTTTAGCGGAGTATAGTGTGGTGAGGTCGGTGCGGTCAGACATGTCCATATTGTCATTGGCTTGTGCGGAAGCGATAATTTTCACAGGGGCATCTGTAAATTTCTTAGCGTGTTTGTTACGGGTGAGAATTACGGCAGCAGCTCCGTCAGTGATTGGGGAGCAATCATAGAGACCTAGAGGCCAAGCGACCATGCGGGCAGATAAGACTTGGTCTAGGGTGATAGCTTTTTGATATTGGGCTAAAGGATTATGGACGGCGTTGGCATGGTTTTTGACAGCGACAGCTGCAAGTTGTTCTTTGGTGGTACCGTATTTTGCCATATGAGCAGTTGCGAAGAGAGCGAAGATTCCGGGGAAAGTGATGCCGGGTTCAGCTTCGAATGGCTGGTCCGCGGCCATGGCTAAAGTCTCAATGACACCGGGCGTTCTGAGATCGGTCATCTTCTCTACACCGGCAGCCATCACAACGTCGTGTTGTCCGGATTCGATGGCAAGAATAGCAGCGCGTAATGCTGTAGCAGACGAAGCACATGCCGCTTCACATTTGGTTGCGGGAATGCCTTTCATTCCAGCAGCATCCACCATCATCGGTGCAATGTGGGTTTGTCGATTGAATTGGTCGGCGGAAAGGTTACCGATAAATGCGGCTTCAACATCTTTGGGAGTGATACCCGCATCTTCGATGGCTTCATGGGCTGCAAGTGCAAAGAGCTCGCGCAAATTGTAATCGTCATGGCGTCCGAATTTAGTCTGTCCGGCGCCTACAATGCTTACATTGATCACAATAGTACACCTCTGTTTAATGAGGAACGCTGAATGAGGCAACGGTAACCTCAAGGAATTATAAACTGTACCGTTGTCCAAGCTTGGTTGAAAAAGAGGTGGGGTATTTTGATTATTATCGATTATGCCCTTTATGCAAATGTTGCCCGTATTCCACTAAGGCCCAAACAGCCTTTGCTGCCCTGGCAGGTGTGGGTAAAGCAGGAATTCCAGCTTCTTCAAGGAGTTGGGCACCTTTCATTGTGAAACGTCCTCCAGCTGTAAGGGCGACGAGAGGTTTCTGATATTTCCGGACTACGGCAACTAATCGGTCAATGATATCTAGATTTAGTAAGGGGACCTGCATCATCACGATAGCAATTGCAGCATCATAATGGGGAGTGCCAAGTAGTGTATCGAAAGCTGTTTGGTATCGCTCGGCATTAGTGTCGCCGGTTAGATCAATGGGATTGTGGACACTACAATATCCAGGGAAGGCATCTCGTAGAACGCGTTTGAGTTTTTCTGGTGGCTCGGGAACAGTTAAGCCTAAGGCTTCGCAGGCGTCGACTGTCATTACTCCTGCGCCACCAGCATCGGTTACAATAAGGATACGGTTCCCTTCAGCGGGAGGTTGAGAGGCGAGAGTTTTTGCCATTTCGAAACCATCTTCAAAGTCACGCGCAGACAGAATACCGGCTTGACGGAAGGCAAAATCATAAAGTCGCGCGTCACCAGCAAGAGCCCCGGTGTGACTGGCAGCAGCGGCAGACCCACGTTTTGATCGACCCGATTTGACAACGATGATGGGTTTTTGTTTGGTGACTCTTTGAGCCGTTTCGATATATGTTCCACCGGTACTTGGTGAGAGCCCTTCCAGATATTCGACGATTACACGCGTTTCGGGGTCGTCGCCGAGATAAGTGATTAGATCAATTTCGTTGACATCGGCTTTATTACCGAAACTGACGACACGACTGACTCCGAGACCTGATTGGGCATTCATATCTAAAACGGCAGCTGCAAAAGCACCACTTTGGCTGATGAAACTGATGTAACCTTTTTCAGGCCGTCCCATTCGGGAAGCTGGGAGGAATGTGGTGTCGACGCCAGTATTTGTATCGTAGATTCCGACACAGTTCGGTCCAATTACACGGATCCCACTTCGTTTAGCGATCTCTACAACTTGTTGTTCAAGATAGGCGCCTTCAGGACCAGTTTCTTTGAATCCCCCACTAACTATGATGACCGCTTTCACGCCTTTTTTTTCACAATCTTTCATGATATTAGGAACAAGTCCTGCAGGAACAGCAATGACGGCGAGATCGACTAGTCCAGGTAAATCGGAAACTCGTTCATAACTTGGAATCCCGAGGACGTCAGTGGCACGGGGATTGATGGGATATACTGAACCTTTGAAGGCGGGTTTGAGGAAGTTTCGAAAGATAACTCCGCCTACGCTTGCTTTGCGTGCTGATGCTCCGACAACGGCGACCGTTTGAGGATTGAAGAACGATTCCAAGTCAGACTTCATGACAGGCCTCCAGATGATCTCGATGTTTTTGTTTTATTTCTGGTTTAGAGAGGCGCTCCATGGACATCCATTTCGAAATCCGCTACGAGGTTGGTTATAGTATCGAGGACGCCTTTGATGGCGCGGATTTTCCCAATTGTTTCCATGATATCGCGCATGCCTTTTCGTTCGATTTCAACAATCACATCATAAAGGCCGAATAGCTTGTGTGCTTCTGAGATAGCCGGGAATTTACTAATTTCGCGTAGGATTGTGTCTTCTTGTTGAGGGGCGACTTTGATGAGGACATATGCTTTGTAAATTGTTATCGACTCCTAAGTATTGGATTTAAGCAGAGTGTGAAGGTGATACGCATTTTCTAACGTGGTTACTGCTCGGTGGGAATTGGAGAATACAGGAATGTTCAGCCGCTCAAGGCTGTCGATAAGGAGATTGTCTCGTTCAGTAGCAGGTATGATTCCGATAATTGTTTTTGGTGATTTCAACGTTTTCAAACGTTGACGCAACATGACATAGAGGTAATCAGGATCGATATTAGGTGAATCAGGTAGGAGACTGATTAGGATACTATGGGCAGTAGGATCAGCAAGTACAATGCGAAGAGCAATGTCTAGTCGTTCTTCATCAGCATTCGTGTATAACCCGATGGGATTTGCACTGCGGCAGTAAGGAGGAAGATTTTCTTTGAGAGTAGCAATCGTGTCTGGAAGCAACTTGGCTAGCTCCATTGGCGAATCATGGAGGGCGCTTGCAGCATATACACAGTACGCTCCGAAGTTTGAGATTGCTACAACACCTTTGCCTTCAGGGAGGGGCTGGTTCTGACAGAGAAGGGCTAAATCGACGGCACGTCCCCAAGAGGAAGTGACCATAAGGTTGTGTTCTTTCGCTAGTGCAGCGGTAAGGGGTTGAATAGTTTTTCCAGTTCGTCGGTGTAATCCAAGTTGGTTGGTAATATTTTGCGGCCATAAGGATATGATGATTGGTTTCTTGACACGGTGGGCTTTTCGTACAGCGGTTCGGAATTTGGTAAGATTTGTAATCTGACCTACTCCGAGGAGAATCACGCGGGTTCCAGTATCTTGTGTAAGAAATGCGAGGAAGTCTGTTTCAGTAGTTCCAAGTGTTTCGCCAAGATCCATGAAAAGGGAAACGCCGCATCGGTATTTGGTGACTTGTTCGAGTAAGCCATATGCTACATCCCGATTATCTGTGATTACTCCTGTTGCCCCATTTCGGGGGCGAGGGAGGACTTCGGTAGGAAGTGGTATCATGTCGATATTTGTTGAGGAACTGTAGAATCCGGCACTGCGGGGACCAATCACTGGTATAGATAGTTTTGCGATGGTCTTTCGCGCTGCGTCGAATTCAGTGGATTGAAGCTCAAAGAGTAAGAGGATTCCTACAGGTTGGCGTTTCCCAATGATTCGAAGCGTCTCTGTAAAATCTCTTGTAGGTGAAGCGATGATCCAAAGATGGCTTCCTTCCGGAACTTCATTGATGGTTGCAAAGGTTGGATATCCAAGAACTCGTGCTTCAGTTGGGTTTACATAGTGGACTGGACCTTCAAAATCTCGGATAAGAGAGCGGGCCACTTGGAACCCAAAGGAGAGTGGATTATCACTAGCACCAATTAGAACAATAGATGAGGGAGCCAAAAGTGATTGGATTTGTTCGTGGGCGCTCTTTGTGACCATCTATGACACCGAGTAGTGTGTAACACGTTAGGGTAGTAGCTCGCCTTTGGCTGGTTTTACTTAAGAACCATTCGCAATTAGAAGAGGAATAACTGCAGGGATTTTCTTGTTTTTCAAAAAAGATAAAGGATGAGGAAAGGGAAGCTGAGTTAGGAGATAGCAGTAGGAGCCAATCGACCTTGACTAAAGAATTGGAAGCTGCCGGATTAATCGTAAACTATAATCGCCGTGAATATTTGCGTTCTCCATTGACTCCAGATCGAGTTTGGATTTGGGATGAAACGCTCCGTGTTGGCGAGTAAACCGCAGGAACTCTCTTGACCATCAATGAAAAGGTTGAGATCGCGAAACTAATGGATGAAGTTGGTGTAGCAATTATCGCTGCGGATTTCCGGTGGTCTCTGAAGAAGAGAAACGGACCATTAAGCTTCTGTCAGAAGAAGGGTTTAAACAAGCAAGACTAGCAGCTCCTGCTCGTGCGGTTATGGGCGACATTCAGGCGTGTTTAGATTCGGGTGCGGATATTATTCCGATTTTTATTGCTCCTAGTCGTCTCCGATTAGAATATCAGTTGAGAATGACTCTCGATGAGGCGATTGCCCAGGCTGTCAAACAGCATCATGCTAAACAGGATAAGAAAGATATTCTCAAGCGCTTTGATGAGTGCAAAAGTGAGTTTAGCCACTTGAAAGCAGATCTCAGTGAAGAAGAGCTTCTCGCCATCGCAAGACCCATTCTCCAAGGCAAGAAATAAACAGTTGTCCTTGAACGCTATTTGACCTTGAAAATGCAGGCTGGCGTTTTAGGCAATTTTTCGAGCTCTTTCTCAAGGTCTGTGATTTCTACTTTGGCCTTAGAATCAGTAGACCCATTGGCTTTCAGTTTCTTGAGCTTGTATTCAAGCTTCGCTCTCGTAACGTAAGCTAACCGAAGATTCGTTTCGACTTTCGCTTCCTTAGCTCCTAATGCATCCTTTATACCGGTTAAGTAGGGGGCACAAATAAAGTCCTCACAGCGCAGGGCATATTCCAGTTGGCCAGCGAGAATCCGATCCCAAATCGGACAAGTGGTTACCCTGATAGTGTGATTGTTGACATCCACTGTTCTTCCAAACATGGAATGGGCCGCTTCTGCAGTTTTAATGATGTCGAGACCTTCAGTCTTTCCTATTTCGCCGACTTTCTTTCCAGCAGCTTGCCAAGAGTTTTGGAGACTTTCAATCATGGAGAGAGCACCGACGCGGTCGCGCATACTCCACCAGAGTTCATCCATCCAAGTGACAATGAATTCCTGTAACGTTTTGAACTGATCCATCATTTGTTTCTCCTCGTTTATTTTGCAGCTTTCTTGTTGGGTTGCCAGTTTTGTCCCCATTTATCAACATAGGTTATTTCTTCGGGAGTTTGACGGGGTGGGCCACGAGTTCGTGGGAATTTGGGATAACCTATAGCTAGACACATGATTGGCGTCCAATGAGGTTGTGGGATATCGAGTAATTCGGAAATCTCTCGGATATCATCATAATGGTCCAGCTGGACACTTGATACACAAGCTCCAAGACCTAAAGCGGAAGCTGCCAACCAACAGTTCTGCAAAAACATACTACCCGCGATAATAGAATGGCGTAAGCTACTCCACCCGTAGACACCTCCAGTTCCTCGTAAAGTGGGTTGAGAATTACCCACATGGGTTGATTCAACGACTAACACCAGAAGAATGGGGGCTCCATCCGTTTCTGGTTCTCCTTTGATGTATTCAAAGCGCCTTCCAGTAATGAGCCAATCAATAGTTCGTTCACGACTTGGTAAAGCTTTGACATATCCTAGACGCCGTTCAATCTCCTGACGCGGTGTGATACGGCCAAAGAGTTCGATGGTTCGGATGACGGCTAATTCGCCGATGCGGCGCTGCTTGTCGGGATCCCGAACAATAATCACACGCCAGGGTTGTTGGTTTTCCGCGCTAGGCGCATAACCACCTGCTTCGATGATTTTGTAGAGGAGTTCATCACTCACCGGTTTGTTTGTGTTAAAGTCCCGGATTGCGTGACGTTCCTTAATCAGATTTAACATCAATTCGCTGTCATCAGGCTTCGTCATGCGTATGCCACCGTATAGCAACTTGTCCTAGGCAACATACGCAGGAATCCCACCTAATAGTATTACCGGTTACACCTTGAAAGACAAATCGAAATCGTGTCGAATGGCGCTTAGGGTTTGTTTCTATTGCTTTTCGCCATCGATGACGAAGTCTTTCTTACCTTTAATCAGCTTCCCTTTGGGAGCATCGTCATCTCGTTTTTCTCGGAGGGTTTTAAGCACTTTTTGACGTTCGTCTTCTGTCAAATCCTTGATCTCTTCCATCAGTTTTTCTCGTTCTTCTTTGGTGAGGGAGGGGAGTTCAGCGGGACCAAGTGGTTCAGGTGCTTGTACGGTTTGGGGAGCGTGGGACATTGCCAGGGTCTCAAAGATTTCATTCCAGTCTTCCTTAGGCAATTTCCGCAGTTGTGCAGCGATTCGGGTTTTCTCAATATCACTGAGAGCAGGGAATAAGGCAAGCCGTGCTCGGAGGAGGGTTTCAAGGTCTTCGTCGAGTTCGGGTTCCTTGATCTTTCGGTCGAAACGTGTGCCATCGGCCATTTGTTTCCTCAAGTCTTCAACGAACCAGACGCGCTCAGAGGGCGCGATTAGCTTCATTTGCTGAAAGAGTTCCAGTTTTTGCTCATATTCGATGAAGGGCAGTGCTTTGAGTTGGGCCCAGATGGCATCCTCTTCGGCTTCGCGTTCACTCCAATCGATTTCAGCAGGAATGACAACTGATGCGCCTCCTAACCCAACAGTTCGATAGGCCGTTTCTACAATTTCTTGCATGATATCGGGTCGACTAGAGATACGACCAATTTCGCCTTTGGAGAGTGACGGTGTTTGCCCTTTACTGATTGTACGAGCCATTTTCCGCATCTTTCGCACCACCCAAGGAATCGAGTAAACTCGTACATAAGCCAACCAAGTCACCAAGATTATAATGCCCAAAACAGCAATGATTGCCCCGATATTGATGACGTTTTGTACGACTGGATTAGTCTCTGCAAAAAAGGTGATAGGTTCATCATTGATAGTAAATCGATCATCGACTTCAACATGGACTACGAACTCATGTCTTCCTGGTTGAGGGATACTAAAGAAGATTGAGTAGTTTCCATTATTGTGATTCTCAAATGGTAAGTTGAAAATACGTAGTGATTCACATGAGAGGGATACATTTGCATGTGTAACCGGTAATTGGTGAAAGCTATCCGAAATATACAGGACTAACCGGAAGAGTGCCCCTGCCGTAACGCTCGTTACTCCTTCTAAAATTGTAATTTCTGTTTGGAATTTGGTGACAATTAATTCGAATGTGGAGGAACGTCTGGTCTCATAATTTTGTTTACTCATGGTAATCGTGAGTTGATAAGAAGCGGGAGTAACACCCGTCAGGTCAATCGAAGCAACATAGAAGCCGTCAATATACTCGAGTGGACCTGTGCCGAAGCCCCAGTTATATACTCCGGTTGCGTTGGGGATACTCAATCCGTTTTTGTCAGTGTAGTTAAAATATAACACCAGAGTATCACCCCATGGGATTTCCCAGGGTGTTGTGTTTAGGGTGCGAGTGGTGGTTTGGTAGTGGGCTTCAGCCTGCATTAAAACAAGATCGGTGCTTTGACGGCGAATATTCACTGTTACGATGGCAATACGGTATTCGTAGCTGGGGTGATCAGCGGTTAATGTGAGGGCATAGAAAGAGTCAGCAGGATAAAAAGTGCTTGAAAGCGTAATAGTATACCAGCCTAATGAACCATTAGGTAGAAGGGAGCCAGTTTGCTCAGCCCAATTAAAGGTAATATTAGCACTGGATATTGGTGAACCAGAGATATTATAGAAGTATGCATTCACGGTAAAGTCATCGCCCCAATCGACGTTAACTACGGGGGCTTCGGGATCAAGACTACATGGAATTAGAGATAGATGCACGGTGACTTGAATCCATTGAGTTTGCATGGTGGCTTTGCTTGCGCTGATGTAAAGCGTGTATGAGCCTACACCCATACCAGTTGAGCTAATGGTGGCGTTGTAGACGCCTTGAGTTTCGTCAATGAAAACACCATTGTGGGGGCCAAAACTGTATGTGACCGTAGCGCCTTCAATGGGTTGACCATTTGTGGTGGTGAAGTTGACAAGGAAGGTAAAACTGGTATTAGCGATTGTAGTTACAGGGAACGGCGTTATTTGTTCTAGTTGAGTTGTGGTTTCTTGGATGATTAGTGCGATGGATGCTGATCCGATTCGATAGTTCGGGGGATTGGTGGCGATGATGGTGACAATCCAGCTCCCAGGTTCTGCGTCGGCAAGGAATGTAGCAGTCCATATTCCGTTCCCGAGGAAGGTCATAGTGACGTTGGGTCGACCAGCCCAAGCGTAGACTGCTGTTCCAGTATTTATGGGTCGTCCTAAATGATCAGTGACGTTGACCGTTAGGATTTGCATATCGTTATACCAAGTGATATTTTGTCCACTTAATGGACTGATAATGTCGATGAGGATAGGGATTGGGTCAAGAGTTAGGAGAATCGTAATGGTTCTTTCCGCAAAATGAGGACTTAGATGGGAATCACTCAGAGTGATTTGGACCGCGTGTTGACCTATTACTCGATTGGTAGTGTTTAAGACGAGGAGGTAGGTGCCGTTACCGTAATCATAGAAGGTGTAGAATCCGATATCCCAATCAGTTGTGGTTGTGGCATAGGGAATGTAGGTGCCTCCATGGTCTAAATCTTGATAGGTGAGGCGTATGGTGAGATTGTCTCCCCAAGGCCAAGAAGCGACATAGGAGGGAAGGGCGGAGAGGCTAGTTTGGATTTCTCGAATTACAAAACTTTGGATGTTGAATCCATTGGCGTAATGACTTTTGATTGCATATATTTGGATGGTATAGCTACCTTCGATGCTATTGTCAGTGTAGATGGTTAGATAATAGGCATTATCAGTTGCATTATGGTAGACGTCCCAATAAGAAGCGTTCCAGTTACATGAGATGCTCGCACTGGATATTTGGAGTTCATTTTCGGTATCATTGTAATGGATGATTATGGTAAGCGGTTCACCCCAGGGAATTGAAGTGGTGGTCTGTCCCATTACCTTAGCGTCGACGATGAAGAGAGTCGTTTGGATATCACGTACTTGAAATGTAACATCAATTTGGTCTGAATCATAGTGTGTTTTGGATAAAGTGAAGGACACAGTGAAACCTTGGGTGCCTGCGGTCACTTTGGAGGTATTTAGAATGAACGTGTATGTACCATCGCCATTATCACTGAGCCAATAATCTATTCCAGGTAGGTTATCCATCCAAGAAAAGGTTATCACAGCACCTGAGATGCCAATATACCCATTATCACTGTCATTATACTTGAGCGTGATGACAACAGCAGTTCCCCAAGGAACTGAAGGATTTTCTGTTGAAGCCCAAGTAGCTGTATGGATTGAACGTACAGTGAGTTCATAATATTTTGAGTTGATTACGTAATTACTCTCATTAAACAAGACGGTGACATAATAGATAGTTTCTGAGACATCTCCTTGGAAAGTAACAGTGTAGGTTCCATCACCATTGTTAGCAATCGAATACTTTCCGCTAATGTACCCAGAAACGGTTACCGTAGCCCCTGTGATCGGAACAGATGTTGAGACCACGTCAGTATAATTGAACATAACTGAAAGGTCACCACCATACGGAAATTGGGCAGTGGTTGGAGAGTATGAACTTGTAAGTTGGGTGGCGCGTGCATCAATATTAACTTGAATTCGAATTGTTTGGGCTGCATGATCCGTAAAAGTGGCAGTCACATAAAGGTCGATTACACCAACAGAAAAAGCGTGCGTATCAAACGTGTATAAATAATATCCACTTCCAAGGTCAGTCAAGGGATATGATGAAGTATCGATGAGAATGTTGACAGTAGCAGATGCAATACCATGATGAGGTAAGGCGCTGATATTCTCATAATAGACATTGATATTGAAAGTTTCATCCCAAAATACATGGACCTGATAACTATCGGTTACGTTGTTGTATTCAGTCCATCCATCTCCAGTCCCAGTGGGAGGGTAGGTGATTGAGGTTCGAACTGCATCAAGATCGGTAGCCCAAGATACGACATTGATGATGATTGTGAAATTTTGTTGTTCAAATTCCCAAGAGGTTCCAATAATTCGCATGGTAACCTCATATTTGACTCGATGAACGTCACCAAAAGAGGGATCTTCTTTATAGAAAACACGAGTTGTAGCGTTTTGGCTGAAGCTCCCCGAGGCTAGGGAACTTCCAAAACCCGAGCCAGTGTCTTCATAATAGTCGTACTGAACCAAAACTGTTGGCCATAAAGAGGTCTTATTCAAGACATATGCTGATTGGAAGGGATCATAGAATTTAACCAAACTTGTGTAACCTTGGGATTTGGAAGTTTCAGCTGTAAATTCATCAGGGCCTGTTTGTTGGGTCGGTTTGATCATGGCATAGTTGATATTATTAACGAGATTAATTGTGAAATCGACTTGGGATCCTTCATCAGAGCTTGCGTTAACGTATCCGTATCGGTATAGTTCGACAGAGAAAGTTGCTGTCATGCTTGGTTGCATAAGACTAGTGGAAAATTCAGTGGAGTAGCCTCCCAGCCCATCCGCTGTCATACCTACGGTTTGTAATTGCATATTCCGGTCATAATAGCGAATTCTGGCACTGGCATCTCTGATGTATTCGCTCGTGTCGAGATTCTGCCATTTTACTTCGACTGTCACAGTGGAGCCAGAGATTACTCGTGTACCATCTGATGGAGTCACTTTGGTAGCAGTGGTCTCGATGGCAACGGTTATGAACTTTTCTCGCATTCCACATTGACTTGACGAGTTATAGGATACAGTGATAAGCCAGCCACTTCCCGCTGCTGAAGCATTTATTGTTGGAATCAACCATATTTGACTAACCAAAGTGCCATTAGAATAAATGGTGGGATTGGTATCAGTTTGCCATAACGAGCTGTTTGGAAAGAAAATAGAGACTTCACCATCATTATCAATTGGATCCCAAGCCTGTAGTTCCGCCACAACACGGATATAATCGCCTTTCACGAAGTAATCGTCCGTTGATTGCGTGGTCCAGCCCCCAATCCCTGTGGCGCTAATTTGAGGAGATATGCTTTCAATATAGTTCGTGCTGGAGGCAAGAATCGAGAAATCCTCATTCGGCCCAGGAACATCCTCATCGATTTTAATGAATCGGCTTGAAGTGTTAAACTGATAATCGGAGATAGCGTCTCCTGTGTCATTTTCAACAGAGCTCAGAGCCCAACCAGGTTTTAAAAATAATCCAAATGTGTAGCCTAAATGACCTGAAGGTGGAAGAGAACTGGGTGTAGTGTAACTAACCTCCCATATTGGACTCGCATTGACAGGTGCAGTGAAATGAGTTGATGCAGCATCAAGTTTCTCAGTTTTTACATACATTGAGTAATGATAATGGAAGTTCAGGTTATATGGGGAGTTGAATTGAAAGACTTGTGTTGTTGACCAGCAATTTGTAAGTAAAGCTTCATCTTTATTTGCTGGGTCAGCGTGAACTTCGACTTCGCCCTTATTATTGCCAGTATTAACGAAAGCCGTATTGTTCAAGGTTAGAGCCACTTCAGTTGGACTCCGCTGGGTTAGAATTCGATAACGGAAGTTGTCGAAATAGACATGACCAGTAAGCCAATTGGTTTTTCCCCCAGAATAAATAATGGAGATCCGAAGCTTGGCTGACCCGTTGATGGGTGCTGTACTAAAACTTAGATGGTCCCAATTTGTTGGCGCATAGATGTCAGTGGTTTCTGACCACCCTCCAATTTCAGTTGTATGATAGATGAGGGCTACTCTAATTTGTAGTTCTTTTTTATGAGTTATAGTAGGTGAGTATTTGATGTCAAATTCGAGGGTTGAGTTGTAAGGTTGTTTATCTGAAGAGTAGGTGAACGTGTTGTCAAAGCGGGCTTCGGCGGCATTATCTTCCCATCTATCATCAATATTTATATCTAGACAAGGGGCAGGATTGCCTTCGAAAATAGTTGTACCCCAGTGTTCAACAATACCACGAGTATTGAGTTCTTCGGTCCAAGTGGTTCCTGGTTCAAATTGGTTGAACTCTCCGTTCGGTACCGGATTGTGGATTTCAAAGAGATTAGTGACCTCAGCATGAAGTTGATAGCCACGATAAACTGTTGGGGTTTGTGGAAACCAGCTACCAAGATAGCTAAATGCAGTATCATTGAGACCGTTCTGAAAGGTGAGGCTGCTTTCGTTTTTTGCAAACTCGTAAACATCGATTAATCCACCAACGCCCTCATAAGGAGAGTTTGGTGCTGCGGCTCCCAGTGGATTTGTAGTTAATCCGGATGGTGAGAGAATGATAACAGCGAAGAGTGCTACGATGGTAACCAGTCCTATCTTTAATCGGCTCATGCACCACACCTCATCGAAGATATCCCAATCGGTCAAAAAGCAAAGCTAGTTGCCGATCAATAATATATGTTGCAAGGAACTTTATGAGTATTTTCTGAATTATTCATCTAGACAACATAGCGGACATACTATGATTTTGTTTTGCAGAGATAGTTTGTTTACATTCTACCTAAGTCTTTATTCTTCAGTAAAATCAGCAGTTATTAAGCCTCAGTCTTAAGGGGGAAGAGATGTCTGAACCAAATCAGATCCGAACTGCTGCGTTGCCAGATTAAGAACCGGATACAGGTAATACAATTTAACACCAAATTAGAAGTGGTCTTGGGGTTGTTTTTGCAATTATTTTCAACACTTATCTTAATCGAATTATCCATCGAATTTATTGTTCATCGTCTGGCTCGTCAACTTGAAATCTTTTTTTGCCTTTCACGACTTTCCCTTCTGCAGTGTCCTTAGTTTTCTTCTCCCGAAATGTTTGTAGAACCTTGTGGCGTTCTTCCTCAGTGAGATCCTTCAATTCTTCGAGTAATTTGTGGCGTTCTTCCTCAGTTATTATTGGTAATTCATCTGGTCGGAGTATTTCATCATCTGAGACAACCTGGGGCTTCTCAGCGATGGCTAGAGTGCTAAAGATTTCACTCCATTCTTCTTGGGGGACGTTGCGAAGTTGTTTGGCAATCCGTTCTTTTTCGTTAGAACTTAATTGAGGGAATTGTTTCAACCGGTCTTGTATTTCCTTTTCTAGTTCGGGAGACAAAGTGGGTTCTTTGGCTTTGCGGGCAAATCTGGTGCCGTCGGCCATTTGTTGTTTCAGGTCTTCGATGAACCACACACGTTCTGAGGCTGGTATTCGTTTCATTTCCTGAAATAATTCGAGTTTCTGATCGTGTTCGATATAGGGTAATTTCTTTAATTCAGCCCAGATGGCTTCATCTTCAGCATATCGTTCCTCGTAATCTAAGACAGCGGGAAGCACAGTGGAAGGAATTGGAATTTGAATGGTCTCGTATGCGGGTTCGATAATTTGGGTCATTAATTCAGGTCGAGCGCCTATACGACCTACATCACCCTTTGAGAGTTTAGGCGTTTTGCCTTTACCAATGGTGCGGCTCATTTTTCGCATTTTCCGGACCAGCCAAGGGATGGCAAGAACTCGCGTGTATGCGAGCCAAAAAATGATTATGAGTATCCCTATTACTGCGGCAATGAGGCCGATTTGAATTGAGGTTTGAACCATTTGACTTAGTGTGACCACAACAACGATGTTTTCTGTTGAAGAGCTATATTGTAAACCGCCAAGGGCGTTTATTTCAATGTGGAGTGTGTCAGCAAGGAAAAGAGGTAGAACTGTGAATGAATAATATCCATTTCCGCTGTCAACCATGTATTGTCTATCAATACCAAGTTCTGGAATGGTCACTGTGAGATTGCCCCCAATTATTGGTAGATTGTGGTAAGTATCATTATAGTAGACTACTAAACTCCAAGATGTGCCAGTGTCCACTGTTCCAGGATCTGTGATAACTTGGATTTCGGTGGGAACACGGATAACGAATAAATCATAGCGAGGACTTTGCCCAGTTGCGTAGTTTTGTAAGGTCAATGTGACTTGGATTGAATAGGAGCCAGGAGCAGCTAGCGTTAGATTTAGGGTAGCGACATAGAAGCCATTTTCATATACAAGGAGGCCTATGCCGTAATCCCAACTGTAGGATCCTGTTGCACCATCTATTGTTGTGTTGGTTGCGTCTGTGAAGTTGAAGTATAACGTGAGAATTTCACCCCGAGGAACAATCCAAGTAATTCCTGTCAAATTTGTTTCAATATCTTGTGGTGCGAAATAGGTTTGAATTAGTACTAGGTCCAGGGTCGTCGGTTGTGCACGAATAAAAATCTCAGCAGAGGTAATAGCAAAGTCATATCCTTCGTGATCAACGGTAAGAGTTACTTGCCAGTGTCCTTCGGTGTAGATTGTAGAAGGTAATAATGTGATGTACCATCCAGATGTTCCATTTGGTTGAAGTATTCCAATCAGCGTGCCCCAGATATACGTGATGTTTGCTCCATCAATGGGTAAATCATGATGGGTGTCTTTGAAGAATACTTGAATTGTGAAATTTGATCCATAATATACCTCCTGGATGCTCGGAAAAGCTTGGAGTTCTGTTGGAATTAGCATTAGTGTCACGCTTATGGTCGTTGTTCGTTCGATGGCATTTGGCCCTCCGGCTGTGACATAGATGATATATTGGGCTTTTGTTAAACCAGCGCTAGTTAGCGTGGCATTATAGATATTGTTCCCAACAAATAGGAGGAATCCCGTTCGGTTAGATGCCCAAAGGTATGTTACAGTGGCATCCACAATGCCTGTGCCATAAATTGTTGTGAAGTTAAGTGATATTTCGAAGCTTTCGCCTACAACGACTTGGATACTTGAGGTTATTGGGCTAAGAATAGTGTCAGTGGGTAGGATATTAAGCATGATGAATCCGGTACCGATTTGGTAGCCAGTTTTGTTTGCTTGAATAGTTACGACATAGGCTCCTGTATCTGCGGCGGCTCCAAAAGAGACGTTGTATACTCCAGCTCCGACAAATACCATAGTTCCATTTCCTCCTAGCCAATGGTATGAGGTCATAGAGTCATTCATTAGTCGTCCATACAGGTCTGTGACACGCGCTGTGATTACTACCAATTCAGTCGAGTTATAAGTAGTCGTAACTGGTGAGGAGGAAATAACTTCAACAAATAGCGGAATGGGTACTAAGGTGAGAGAGACTATTATGGTTCGTTGTGCAAAGTGGTCTCGCCAGAGTGTAATATTAACGGAATGGGTTCCAACGCCTCGACAAGTAGTGTTAAGAATTAAATCGTAGGTACCATTTCCATAGTAGATAATAGCATAATAGCTGGCATTCCAGTCGGTGGCAACTTCAGCAAAGGGTACTTGTCCTCCATGGTCTGTATCATTGTAGTCGATGCGGATTGTTATATTGAAGCTTAAAGGCCAATTCGGGATATAATCAGGATCCGCTTCAAGAGTTGTTTGGATTTTCCGTATGACAAAATTTTCAATTATTGAAAAGTCTTGGTAGTGAGCCTTGCTGGCACTTATCGTGACTGTATAACTTCCTTCTAATCGGCTTGCTGTTTGGATAATAAGCACATAAGCCTGTAGGGTAGTGTTATAGTAATAGCTCCAATAAAATTCGTCCCAATCACAGTCAATGCTGGCTCCAGGAATTGGAGAACCACTATCATCTAGATTAGAGTATGTAAAAACAATGACTAGGTTATCACCCCAGGGAACAGTGGTTCCTGGATCAAGGGATTGCCGCTGTAGTACAGTGAGATTGTCACGGACTTGGAAGGACACAAAAACATCAGCAGTGTTGTAATGATTTTTGCCTAAGGTAATGATAAGCGTAAATGGATGCATACCCGATCCTACTCGTGTTGTATTGAGAATCAAAGTATAGGATCCATCAGGATTATAGAATAGCCAATAATCGATGCCTAGAATATCAGTTGAAGAGTTAAAGAATCCAGTGGTTGAAACGTATGTCAAATCTGCTCCATAAATGGGAATAATGCCGTGGTCGGTGTCATTGTATGATAACGTGATAATTACATTTTGGCTCCAAGGAATTGAAACCGAGTCAGCAAGACCGAACCCAGTGGTTTGTATCGGGCGTACCGTAATTTCAAAGTACTTAGATTGAGTTGTACAATTGGTGCGGCTGAACATGACAGTTACATAGTAAGTGGTTTCGGTAATGTTTCCCCAGAATGTAATGGTATAAGTTCCATCCCCATTATTAGAGACAGTAAAGTTACCACTAGGATAACCTAGTATGGATTCAACAGCATCGGTTATTGAAGAAGGAATACCTGTAACAATATCGCTGAACGTAAAGGTTACGGTGAAATCATCCTCATACGGAAGATCAACTAAGGAGCTAAAATAGTCCTTCGAGAGTTCTGTTTTCCGTGCTTCGACAATCATTCTAATCTGAATTGTTTGGGATGCAAAGGTGGGATAGCTTGCATTCACTAAAATATCAGTGATTCCAAGTCCAACATCATTGGTGTCTAGTATGATGCCATAATACCCATTTGAGAGCGAATTTAGGGTTCTTTTCGATGTTCCAATGATGAGATGTGCTGTCGCGCCCGGAATTCCAGTGCCGTTCTCTGCGAAGTGATAAAACACTGTGATATTGAAATTTTCATTCCAATAGAGACGCACTTCGTATGTATCAGTATTGTTGTTATATTGGCTCCATCCATCACCGGATGGTGGATATGAGGTTGTTGTTCGCACGGCATCCATGTCTGTAGCGATTAGAACAATTTGGATGATAATTGTGAAGTTTTGCTGTTGATAATCCCATGCTGCGTTTTCAATTCGCATAGTGACTTCATATTTTACTCGTGTAACACCAGAATATTGGGAATCAACCTTCTCGAAAATAGTTGGAGCAGAAGCGTTAGGAGTGAAACTTCCTGGAGCAATATAAGTCCAGTCGGATCCGGACCAATGATAGCGAGTAAAGTTTACCCGCACGTTTTCATTCCATGCTCCTGTATCATTACGCACATAGGCTTGTTCATATAAATCGTAGAATTTAACTTGGCTAATATAGCCTTCAGCACTGGTTGTTTCTGCCGTATATTCAGTGGGCCCTGTTTGCTGGGAAGGTCGAATCAATGTGTATTCTAAATCATTAACTAAATTGATCGTGTAGCGGAGTTGGGTTCCTGTCACGTTCACATATCCATAATGGAATAATTCAACAAAGAATTCAGCAGCCCGATCAGGACTCATCAAATTTGTGCTAAAGTCTAGCTCATATGCACCTTGGCCATTTGCGGTCATATTTTCATATCGGGTTTGGAGATTACGATCAATGTATCGAATCCGTGCAGAAGCACCCGGGATGAATGCTCCAGTATCATTGTTCGCCCAGGTTACATTTACAAAGACTGTTTTCCCCCAGAGAACACGCGTGCCTGGGTCGGGATCGATTTTTTCTACAGCTGTCTCGATGGCGACTGTGAAGAATTGTGCACGCATACCACATTGTGTGTCATTATCAAAGGAGATAGAGATCTGCCACTTACTACCTGCATTATCTGTGTCGATTTGGTTGATTTGCCACGCTGAGCTCGTAATGGTAGCCTTAGTTGAATCAATTGTCGGGGAGGAATCAGTATTCCAAAGCGTTCCGTTGGGATAGAATATCGACACATCGGCGGTATTATCTGAAGATCCGATGGGTCGTAATGTAGCAAGGATTCTTAGCCAGTCATCCTTTAGATAATAGTCATTTGAGGATAGATTGGTCCAAGGACCAGATCCACTGCTACTCTTTTGGGGGTATATTTCCAAGACATAATTCAGGCTAGAAGCAATAATTCGGAATGTGTCACCGACAGAGGCTAGACCTTCATTGAATTTGAAGAACTGACTGGTTGTGTTATAGGTGTATTGGCTTATGGGAATAATATCATTAGTACCATTTCTTACCTCAATGAGGTTCCAAGTTGAACGTAAGTACAAACCAAAACTATAGCCCGTATATCCATCGGGAGGACGTGAGTCTGGAATTGTATAGTTGATATGCCAAGAGGGGAGTTCATCGGCAATCGTTGAGAAATCGGTAGAGGCCGCAGCAAGATTCTCACTCTTTATGTACATGGAATATTCGTAATGAAAGCTGATGTCACCGTAAGTAGACGAACTGAATTCAAAGAAGCTATCCGAAGCCCAGCATGATGCTAAGGGTATCTGATCTTTTGAGCTTGGATCAGCATAAATGTCAACTTCTCCTGCATTGCCCACAGTATCGGAGATTGCGGTTCCGTTAAGAGACAATCCTACTTCACTAGGCTTACTGTCTGTGCCAATGACGTATTGAAAATTATCAAAGTAAATATGTCCTTTTGTGTTAGCACCGCCACCACCCTGTTTTTCAATCGTGATGCGAATAGTCACGGTTCCATTGACTGCAGCTGTTAGAAAACTGAGAGAATCCCAAGTTGTTGGATTATAGAGATCAGTCGTATTCGTCCAGCTTCCAACTTCTGAAGCTTGGTATCTGACTGATACTTTGATATGTAACCATCCGGCTTGGGAAATATCTTGAGAAAAGCGGATATCAAAATATAGACGAAGGCTATCCGGGGTGATGGATGAAGTATAGGTAAAGTCGTTATCTATCCAAGCGTAGGCAGTATTTGGAACATTTCCATATTTTAGTTCAGCGTCAAGACAATAACCAGGATTCCCACCAGTCGCATTATCAATTGATTTGACCAATCCACCTGTAGAATCTTTTAATGTCCAATTATTCCCAGGTTCATCATATTGGTCAAAATCACCGTTGGGGACAGGGTCTTCTGTTCGGCGAAGGTTAGACACTAATGTGTGTAAGTGATAACCATAATATGTTGTAGGACTCGTGGGGTACCAGCTACTAAGATACGAAAAAGTAGTGCCATTAATTCCATTTGTAAAGAGGGTACTGTCATTTTTTGCAAATTCTGTTACATCGAGGTAATCACCCAAACCTTCATAGGGAGAATTTGGAGGTGCAGCAGCCCGCACAGAATGATCTGGTGTCATTTCGTTTGGTTGAGAGAAGAGAATCAGAGCCATAAACAAAAAAATCGTTAAAAGACCCACTTTTTTATCCATTTTAATACACCCTATTCTCAAATTGATGAATTTACTGTTGAATACCCCGCTAAATTAAGAACATACTTTTGAGGTTTTATCAGTTTTTCTTGAAATGTTTCTTTTACAAAATAATATCGTGGAATAAATATTAAGGGATGAGAGTGCAAGTCGCACCCTCATTAAGATATGTTAGTCATTTTTACGTGTGGTTTCTTCGAGGGCTTTGATGACTTCTTCTTGTTCTTCTTTGGAGAGTCCACGGAGCTGTTCGACGACCGCTGCTTTTTCTTCAGCTCCAAGGGCGTCAAGGGATTGGAGTCGGGCATGGATTAGGGGATCGACGCCTTCAGGTACGGGGGTCGGTTCTACTGAAACCCGTCCAAACCGGGTGCCGTCGGCCATTTGTTCTTTGAGGTCTTCGATGAACCAGACCCGGTCCTTGGCCGGGATGCGTTTCATCTCTTCGAAGAGTTCGAGTTTCTGGTCGTGACCGAGGCCTTCGAGTTTTTCGAGTTCGGTCCAGATCATTTCGTCTTCGGCTTCCCGTTCTTCGATGGTTATGGCAGCGGGGAGCACGGTTACTCCAATGGGGAGACCGATGGCGCCATAGGAGGGTTCGATGATGGTTTCCATGGATTCAGGACGGGTGGCAATGCGGTTGATGTCGCGGTTGGAGAGATGGGTGCTCCCGCCTTTTCCGAGGGTTATGGACATCTTGCGCATCTTGCGGACAAGCCATGGAATAGCGAAGACTCGTGTGTAGGCGAGCCAGGCAATAAGGATGATGATGCCTAGGATGGCAATAACTAAGCCGAGGCGAAGACCTGTTTGGACGAGAGGATGAAGTGTGACTGTGATACTCGTCTGGTGGGTTGCGATGGAATAAATAAGACCTGTTTCAGCGGTGAATTCCATTATATAGCTTTGTTCGATTGGAAAACTGACGGAGGGGAGTGTGTAAGTGCCATCTCCATTATCGGTCAGGATCCAACCAGTCTCATCGGTGATACCAGGGATCATGACGGTGATTGTTGAACCAGGGATAGTTATGTTGTGATCGAGGTCCCAAAGTGTGAGGGTAAAGGTCATGGCAGTTCCTGTATAAGCGGACATGGCAGGAGGGAGGCCGCGAATTTCGGTTCGAACAAGGGTCACGGTGAGTGGGAGATTGAGTATCTGGGCGGTTTCGTAATTTTGTCGAGTCATTGTGACATCTAGGAGATAATTGGCGGGAGTGACTTGTGTCATATTCAGAATCGCGTAGTATAAGCCGTCTTCGTAGATCAGGGGACCGCTACCTTGTTGCCAGTTGAAGGACCCAAGGGCATTGAGAATTGTCTGGTTGGCATAGTCGGTGAAATTGAAATAAAGATAGAGAACATCACTGCGGGGTACAGTCCAAGGTTCTGAAATGTTCAGCCATGTGATTGTGTCGGTGTCGGGGAAATACATCCATGCATTGACAAGTTCCAGTTGTGTGGGGCGGGCTTCGATATAGATTGTAGCTGAGCTTACCACGAATTCAAAGCTGGGTTCATTGGCAGCAAATGTGGCTGTGTATACTGCGCCAGCTGAAAAGGCAGTACTTGGAAGGGTGACTGTATACCAGCCGAGACTGCCATTGGGTTGAAGGGTTCCTGAAAAAGGTCCCCAGAAGTATTCAATGGATGCGCCCGTGACTGGGGTGTCATTGAATAGATTGCGGAAGTAGATGTTGATGGTGAAATTCAAACCCCAATAGACCACATAGGTGGTGGTTTCGGGTTCAAGGGCTGCTGGGAGTAAGGTTAGGACAAGGCTAATGGCACGGGATTGCGAATCCACGTTAGGTGAAGAAGCGGTAATATAAATTGTGTAAGACCCAGCTATGAGCCCAGTAGTGTCGATGGTGACGTTGTAGATACCGCCTCCAACTTCTGCATAGTTACCAGACAAAGTACCGACAGAATAGGTGACGATTGCACCGAGTACAGGTCCTCCAAGTAGGGTGCTGTAATTGACTGGGAGACTGAAGCTAGATCCAATTGTAAAGTTTAGAGAATAGCGACCCGTGGGCACAGTATCGAGGAAGCTGGGGATTTGTTGGACATTAACAACAATGGAGGCAAAGCTTTGGGCACAGTTGGTGCGGTTTACAAACGCAGTAATATAGTGTACGCCGATGGTACCTGTGGAGGAAGCGAACCACGTACCATAATATCCTCCGGGTCCACTGGAGTTCATTGCAGATCCACCAACCCAGGAGAATGTGACTTCTGCATCTGAAATTGGGTCACCGAATATGGTCTCCACATAGATTTCAACCCAGAAGTTTTCGCCATAAACGATGTTTATGGGTTCTGAGACGGTGACCGTCAAATCGAGAGGCAGAGGATTAACATAAAATTGAACAATAATTTGTCGAGTATTATAGAAGGTTTTACTGACAGTGATAGTAACTGTGTGTAGCCCGACACCGACATTGTCTGTTCGAAGTGTGAGAAGATACATATCGGAGACAAAGTAAACATCGCCCCAGTCACAAGTGACTAAAGCACCGGGGATGCTGATGCCGCCGTGATCGGTGTCATTGTAGAAGAGAGGAATGGTGGTGTTTTGGCTCCAGTAGATATTGGTAGGATTGGTAAAGTCAAGGTCGGTGAGGATTTCGCGGACAGTCACTGTTAGATAGAATTGCTGGAACTGATAACGTTCCTTGTAGATGGTGATGTTAAGCGTGTAAGACCCGAGTGCTCCGGGTCCAGTTCCGTTAAGTTCTATTTCATACCATCCACTACCAGTTTCGGTGATGGTGTAATATCCGGCTGTCCAGTTTGCTGTGACTTCAATATAAGGAATACAGCCAGTGATTCCTACACTGTCAGTTTTTCTCGTATATTGGAGTTGGACGGTTGCATTGTCTCCCCAGGGAACGTATACCCCAGCAGCTTGAGGTGAATAGATAACCGTTTCTGCCACAATGTCGATTATAATATAACAAAAGGCATCATCATAGTGGCTTTTGCTTGCGTTGACACGAATCGTAAACTGGCCTACATCGCCTGGATCCAAGGCATTGATTTCGGCTTCCCAATACCCAGTTCCTGAGACATAATGGAAGGAGATTGTGCCGGTGGTCCAGTTACCCTCTACTAATGCCGGAGGTTCAAGCCAATCATCACTATCAACATCTAAATATCGGACTTTGGGGAATAGAGGTTGATCTTCGAAATAAGCTTCAATGAGAGATTCACGTGGTGTTAGGCTAGTTGCATGGCGCACGGTATAAGAGAGGCTAAATTCACCTGCTTCTGTGGAGTTGTCCCATCTTACGAAGATTTGATAGGTTCCACCGGTTGTGTTCCATCCATCATTATAAATGCTTGAGGTGTAGACCCAGCCGGCTGCCGTGGGAGTGACCAATTCGGAGTACCAAAGCCCGCCGCCAGGTTGAAAGATAGTCACATTCGCTTGAGTGCTTGTGACTCCTGAAGGTGGATTATCTGTCCCATCGAGAATCCGTGCGGCAACTCGGGTTGTATTATCTACACGAATCGCTGAAGTTGGCGTCCAGCCGCCATCCCATATTTGGAGCTCAGCCGAATCAACATAATTATGCGATTCTGCTTGAATCATCCAGTAGCCATCGGGACTGTTGGTGATTGTGGTAGCCGGGATAATCAGATAGCCATCACCTAGATCACCACCCGAGCATTGCCCAACTTTGTTAGTAGTGGGGAGTTGGGGTTCGGATACAAATGTGATATCCCAGTCAACGGGAATGGTGAAGTTGAAAACATCATTCCAGTATTGCGAAGGCAAGGCAAGCTGGTAGTAGAAGGTCCAGGTTGTATTCTGTCCACTCATTGCGGCAAAGCCAACGCCGACTGCAGAGGGATTCTGTGCATACACTGTTGTGGAAGTCTTATTGGCAAAAAGGTTCAAGTCACAAAGGGCCGTGACTTCGATGTCTAAGTCAGGATCTGGCGGATTCGGAGTGGGTGCCCAGACAAGGTTGGAAATCACAGGACTGGAAGTCCAGACTGTGGTGGGATATTGTCGGACAAAACCAGTCCCACGGCTGCCTTGATCCTCAACATCGAGACCATTCATCTGGAGGTTAAGTTCAGAGGGGTACACTTTGGTCTCCATGTATAGCCAAACATTATCAAAGTCAACACGCATCCAATTGTTGGAGCTGTAACCCACACTCATGGTGGAAAACATGCCGATTTCAAGTTCTACCGCGCTATTCGGGAGATCAAATAACCCGGTATCAAGAGAAAGGAAACCAGTATTGTGCCAGTTTGTATCGCCTACAGATTGAAAGCCTTTCGCCCATACCTGTGAGCCGTTGATGCGGACATAGACGTTGAAGAGGGCGTTGCTTCCCCAGGCGCTATCGACTCGATAATCCATCTTTACAGCGACCCAAGCTAGATCTGATCGGTTAACAGTGAAAGTTTGGGTCCACCAAGTTCGATCGTTGTTATCATAACGGTAATAGGATCCATCCCATCGTCCATTCTCTTGTACTCGAACAAAGCCGTTGCCATCAATTCCGCCACTTTCCCACGTCTGAGAGAACGTATTTGCACCGCCTAGATCACTATAGCCACTTGTCCAAGAGGTGGCAGCACCGTTAAAGCTGGGGTTTAGGACCCATGTTCGATTTTCATACAAATCGTAAATGGAATAATCAAGCCGATACCCTGTCCATCCCGGTGGAAGGACTACATCTGCAGAATCCGTACCTGGAGTCTGAGTTACACTATCATAAAGCAAATACACGCTTTGAGAGCCATCGGTCCGATTCGCGACTTCAAGAACCGATCGGGCATTACCAACACCAGCATAATCAGGATTTGGAACAGGTGGTGCGCCTCCCGGAAGTGGAGCTTGGGAACTAGCAGTTGGAAAGGGAGTGTTTGCCGGAGAAGGCAGGATAGCTTCGGGTGCGCCTAAAGCAGAAACTGGCTGGGCCAGTAATGGAAGGGCAATACAAAATAAAGCTAGAAGAATAAGATACCGGGATTTCATTTATGTGCTCACCTTTTCTCGCAGTTTTGCGGTCTCTGAGCTGGTGTAGCCACTTAGCTAGACACACGTAGGGAATTTAAATAGATTTCCTGAAATCTTCTCTTGAAGAAACTGGCTTAAGGATAAGGTCAAGGGACGTGAGACGCTTTAAACAACAGCGCGATTCAATCCAGAAGAAGGAAGAGAGCTACTCTTCCTCTTCACTGGGAGTCTCGTATTGATCTTTGAGGGTTTCAAAGACTTCTTCGCGATCTTCGGGGGGTAGACTGCTAATTTGTTTAAAGAGGGTTTTCTTCTCGCGTTCACTGAGCGTGGGAATCGCATCCAGGCGAGCCTGGATGATTTGTTCCTCTGCGGTCTTATCGAGGAGCCCTTCTGGTGGGAGGGCTGGAGCACGTTTAAAACGGGTGCCGTCAGCCATCTGGTGCTTCAGGTCTTCGAGGAACCAGATGCGGTCCTTGGCAGGGATGCGTTTCATCTCTTCGAAGAGTTCCAGTTTCTGGTCTCGACCGAGACCTTCGAGTTGATCGAGTTCATGCCAGATATCAACTTCTTCGGCTTCTCGTTCATCAACTGAGAGCGCGATTGGAACGGCGCTTGTAACAAAGGCAATGTTGACGTTGCCATAGGCGTCTTCCATTATATCGCCCATTTGGTCAAGGCGATCGGATATCCGTCGCTGATCCCGACCGGAAAGTTTTGTCATCTTTCCTTTACCAAGAGTAGTTGACATTTTTCGCATTTTGCGAACCAGCCAAGGAATCGCGAACACGCGCGTATATGCAACCCATGCAATGAGAATGATGATACCAATCAAAGCCGCTATGAGCCCCCAAGTGATGATATTTCGGGAGAATTCGGGGACTTGGACGATAAGTTGGAGCTGGAATATCGCTGGTGCGTAGTTCGTCTTTGAAGCCACGATATTGAGCTCCCAAACTCCTTCGAAGAGTACACTGAGCCCAATTGCTTCATAGACACCAGGTTCGACTTCTTGCATGAGAATGGGGCCAAGAGTCACCCCGGGAATATCAAGAGTCAAAACTGCTCCCGATATGTATGTAAAGTGGGCGAGGTCAGTGAAATTAACCCGGATTCGAAAGAGGTCTCCAACATTAAGCTCATGAAAGTCAGTGTCAAGAATTGGATTAAGCAGAAACAAATCTGTAGGGATTAGAGTTACCTCGATTGTAAAACTAAGAATTGATATTTCATAATTTTGCCCTGAGAATCCCGCAGCTGCAGAGTAGGAACCTATAGGTACTGTGCTGGAATTGATGATAACGCGGTAGAGACCATTGCCGATATATTCAATGGATTGGAAGCCTACTTGGTAACTGATTTGTGCTGTTGCATTGTGAATAAGTTGGTTCCACATTCCTGAGTAATTGAATGTGAGAATTAACAGGTCATTTATAGGCACCTGTAAGGTGCTGAAGTCAGTGATGCTATTGTTGCTGAGCCCTGCTTGATCTGCAGTGTATGCGTCGATGAGGGCAGCAGTAGTTGGTTGAGGAGCGACGTATAACAAAACTTGTGCAGTGGCATCTTCATATGCTGCAATTTGCGCGCGTATCGTAATGGTGTATGTGCCTACCGTGATTGCTTCAACTCGGAATGTGGTGGCGTACCAGCCATCGGTTCCGTTGGGCTGAAGAATTCCGGAAAACCCAATGCCAAAGAACTGCGGTGCCGCCCCTGTAATTGGTTGATTGGTTGCCGTATCATTAAGATACACAGTAAGGGTAATTGAGTCGTTCCAAAACACACCATACGATTGGTATTCTGGGATAATCTGGACTTCGCGACCTCGAATAACAATACTAATTGAGAGGAAAGCTTGCCAGTAGTCCACGGGGGCGTTGACATCGAGTAGAATCCGGAGCTGGTATGTCTCATTGACCAAATAGCCTGCAGCATTGAAGGTAACAGAATAATTACCGGGTTCACCGCCAATAGGATTGAGAGTTCCTGAATCAACATTGCTGTGAGTAGAGTTGGATAAAGTCCAGTTCGCGACATAGGGAATCGATGTTAAAGTTGCATCAATCGGAGCTCCGGCGACAAGGTCCCAGTACTGGACGACGAATTGGGTTGTGGTGTTGTAGCCCACTTCGATGTAGGGGATAGTGCTGGGGCGGACCAGTTGGAGTTCAGTGGGATGTTCCGTAGCCACAACCCCGATCGGCACATTAGTGCTGGTGGTATCGCTGACAGAAATAGGGGTGGTTTGGTTATGGACGCGGAATTGATTGATGTAGCGGATATTGACATCATAAAGACCAGGAAGCAGATACGTGGAAGCTGTCCCTGTTGGTAGTGTTGCATTTAAGGCAAACACTGGCTTGCCGGTTGTGGCATTATCAAGGAATATTTCTGCAAATGTAACTAGGTTGTTGTTAGTATACCAATCCACGACGTGAACGGTTGTGTCGCTGAGCTGGCAGTGTATAGTTTGTTGCCATCCACGTTGGGTAGTATGATTTAATGTAATCTGGGTGGTGTTAACGAGAAAGGTGACTGAACCTCCATAAGTCGAAAGTAGGGTATAGTTAGAGATAATCGTGTAGAGTCCATCTTCTAATTTGAGGAATGTCACATTAGCGTTTACAGTGGGACCGCTTTGCACGAGGTCCATGGAGCTGTTGTAGATGTAGACGTTAATATTGGATATATTAGAGCCTTCGACGTCTTTAGTCGTGCAGTTTAAGATGTTGTGCCGGAATAGTTCCTGTTCTCCCAATTCAATGGTTATTGGATTATTAATTTGAAAGGTAAGTGATCGCACATCGGTATAATTTGTGCCATATGCACTGGTAAAGACGGTATAATCATAGGTGAAGGTCTCACCAGTAGGCATAATGAAGAGGTCGCCTTGATGACCTTCACGGAGAATCTGTTCGAGCATGGTGTTATCGCCCATATTAAGCACAGCAAGTGACAGAACTTCCCAGCCCACAGGATTAACCTTGGCAATGAGACCAAGAGTAGGGTGCTGGGTTCCATCGTAACCGGCTTCTCCCGAGTCATCATACCAAACCATCCAAGGTTCAATTGGGAAGTCTCGACGGCGCCCATCAACCGATTCATTATATAATCCATATTTTGAGCCGATCCAAGCCTTGCGGTTTTGAACGGCATCAATTGTGCCTGGGGTACCAGACCCACAAGTGAAGGTCATAATATGCGGCCAGTCACCATAATTTTTCACATGACATTGTGTGTTTTGCCATTGTGGATTCGCTGTTATTTCAAGAATCACATTTACTAGGGCACTATCACCATGCCAATAGAAGGTATATGTAATTGTATAATTCAGGAAGCCAGCTGCGCCATTATTTCCACGATTAACAGTGTCAGATGTCTGATTACACCATGGCGAATTTTGATTACAGTAACCACCATCACTAGTAATAATTTTGATTCTTGTGAAAAGAGAGCCGTCTTCAATAATCCAAACTCCTGCTCCTGCAATCCAAGCCTCTGCAGGATTATCAGGAGCAACATTTGCTCGATTGAAAATAGTTGATCCCGATCCAGTTGTTGAATCGACGCCCTCAGGATCTAATGCGAATTCACCTAATAACATGTATTGTAGATTTGTTCCAGATCCCGTTCCGTTATTCGTGTCAAGAGCATCGGTATCACCGTAGCGTACAGCAATTAGACCACAACAGGGTCCGCCCCAGTCAGAGCCTCCACGGAGCATGTCAGTGAGGAGAATGGCAGCGTGTTCGCTTGAAGTTGCAGCGGAGCGGATGTAGACTATGTCAACATTAGTGTAGTTTGTTGAGGTCACGTCCGAGTAGACCCATGGCATGGTCGAATCGTCATTGATAGGACCGTTGGCGGGTATAGCAGTAATCTGGTCTATATATGTGGGGGCAACGGAATAATCATCATCATAGTAGATGTAAAAGACTTCTTGATGATTCAGCGTGATGTTGACCAGAAAACAGATAGTGAGTGAGTCATAGAAGGTCGTAGGGCCTGTTGTGTGAGTGGTGGTATTCCACACTTGGGAGGGTACTTCGTGCCAAGTCATGAGATCCCAGTAGGCGACGGCGATGATGTTTTCACGGGCAACATCACCTGAAAAGGTGAGGTAAACATGAACTGGTTCCATTGTTCTGGATGCGATATCCGGTTCGATGATGGTGATTTCGCGACGATAATCGTAATTAGTATCCCACCACTCGACGAGTGTTTCTCGACCTGTTCCTTGTGGATTGTCGGGAACGGGAGGTGCCCCAGCTTCTGAAGGAATTACGATGAGGTTGTTCTGAGGTTGAAAAGAACTAGCAATAGTGGTTGTTTCGAGTTCTGGATTTCCCTCCGCGGTAAGGGGTGTGGTGGGTATCATGGCGGGGACTGTAAATTCGAGTAAGAAGAAGAGTAGAAAGAGCCCTAGGGCTAGATGTGTTTTTCGCATCCCAAATCGCTCCTTAGTGGAGTGTTGACATATGTCGGTAGTGACTAGCCAGAAATTGTGCTTTAACGGTTTTGCCTTTAACTGAGATGGTTCCGTTTAACTGTGGATTCTGCGAGGTAATTTCTTCACGCGTTGGATGAATATTGGTGTGGAAAATCCTATTTATCCACCACTTTGGGATCACGTTTTTCGAAAAACGCTTTGATTCCTTCTTTGGCATCTTCGGTTTCAAATACTTCTCCGAAATAGCGGGCTTCAAGTTTCAAACCGTCTTCGATGGGCATGTACAGAGCACGTTTGAGGGCTTTCTTAGCAAGTTTGATTGCCTCGAGACCACGAGCAGCTATCCGTTCGGCAAGGTTCATGGCAGTAGGTAAGAGTTGGTTAGGGGGAACGACTTTGTAGACGAAGTTGCCCATTTCAGCAGCTGGGATGATGTCACCTGTGAAGATGAGTTCGCGTGCGCGTTGGGGGTCCATCCAGCGTTGGAGGCGTTGGGTTCCACCCCATCCGGGGATGATGCCAAGTTTGATTTCGGTTTGTCCGAAGCGGGCGTTTTCAGATGCGATGATGAAATCACACGCTTGTGAGAGTTCCATGCCGCCACCGAGACAGAAACCATTAACGGCCATGATGATGACTTTGCTGTGTTGTTCTAAGAAGAGAGTAAATTCTTGACCCATTCGTGATGCCTTTTCAGCACCCCTAGCGTCTAGCCCTTCGAATTGTTTGATGTTGGCACCGCCAATGAAGAAGCGATCGCCAGCGCCAGTGATGATGATGACCTTGGTGTCATCTGAATCCAATTCCGTGAGGACTTTCTTGAGTTGGTTGAAGATCTCTTGGTTTAATGCATTTGCGGGAGGGTTGTTGATGGTGATGGTTGCT
>JABXGS010000002.1 GCA_016550425.1 archaeon | reverse complement strand
AATTCATATCGACCGATAACTTCTGCTACACGGTTAATTCCTTGTAGGATGTGTACCTGATTATCAAGAAAACCGAAGATATCTCCAGGATAAATGAATAACTCATACTCTTCAAGAAATGTGGAATTGATTTGCGACGGTGTGAAACCTCGATAACGTAGGTCCAGAACGGCTTTTGAAACGTTCCAATTGCCACAATCACAAAAGGGATTTTCTTTACAGCGGCAATTGAAGAAATCCACAGTCCATTTACTGAACATACGTAAAACCCAATTAGGCAGGCGTTTTAATCGACGACTACGCTTTGTACTCATTAAATCTAGAACAGCACCTGCGAATAATCGTGTGGCAAAACGTGTGCGTAATGCGCGTTCGATTTCACTTTGTAATCTAGGAGACAAGTAGACATTTCTAAGCGGTTCCAATCTAACCGACAAGTCATCAGCTGAGTTGGAGCGATGTTCCTGAATTGCCACAACATTAGAGGCAGAAAAATATGAGATAGCTGCAGCACGACCTAACTCAGTAGGCATAATAGTTTGTGCGCTTTGGGTTGCCAACCCATGACGCTTCAGAAATCTAAGACCTTCAGAAAATGTCACCGTGCGAGAAAGTAGACGTTGATACGCATTTTCAAGCCGCTTACGCGAGATACCATCGTAACAAGAGAGAGTTGCCAGCAATTGATCCACAGATTGCTCGAATGTTGCTTCTGGATAGACGTTTTCAATCGGATTATTTAATAAATCCAAAGCGACATCTTCTTCGGTTTTGGGTTCATCACCAAAATATCTTCGACCAATTTCTGCAAGTAAAACTGCTTTTCCAGCATCATGTTTACCAAGTCGACCTGCTCGACCAAGCATTTGTGTAAATTCGCCAACGGTTAGGGTCTTTGTTCCCATCATTAGACTTTGAAAAATGACCATGCTGGCTGGGAAATCTACACCAGCAGCCAACGCCGCAGTAGTAACTACGACCGCAATTTTACCCGATGCAAATGCGGTCTCAATCTTATGTCGTTGAGGATAGGTCATTCCAGCATGATATGCCCTCGCTGGAATCCGCTGCTTTTGTAATTCCGAGGCAATCGAATGAGTGCTCCGACGCGAATTGGTGAACACGATTGTCTGGCCTTGGAAACCAAAGGAACTCTTCCGTCTATATTCCGACCTAGTAAGATCTGCAATGACTCTGAGTTTATCCGCTTCGGTAAGGACCATAATCAAATGACGTTGTAACGGCACAGGACGCCCACGGAGAATAACCGGAACTAGTTCTAACTCCTGAGCTAGTTCCTCAGGATTTCCTACAGTTGCTGAGAGTGCAACTATTTGGGATTTAGGAAATAAGGTTCGTAAACGTATAATTAATCCATCTAGCTCTGATCCACGGTCCTCATCAGCAACCATTTGAATTTCGTCGATGACGACAACGCCGACATCACCAAACATATCGGCTTTCCCTGATCGCAGTAAATAATCGAATCCCTCATAGCTCGCCACTATTATATTGGCATCTGTGACATCATCGTCAACAATTACAAGCGCTTCCTCTCCGACATCAATGCCACTCATCCCAACCCGAATTGCTACACGCAACCCAAGAACTTCAAATTTCTCACGATATTCGTGATACTTTTGGTTAGCTAATGCAACTAATGGTGATAAGTAGATGTAAACCTTGCCTTGCATAGCGGCTTTGAGCCCAGCAAGTTCACCTACAAGCGATTTTCCACTAGTTGTGTCAGAAACAGCTAGTATTGATTTGCCTTCTAATAACCCAGCACTAGCTGCCTTGGTTTGAATCGGAAGAAGAAATTCAATTCCTGCTTTCTTAAGGCTTTGAACAATCTCTACTGGAATGGGAAGCGTTCGGATTGGTATTTTTTTCTCCGGTTCTTTGACCGCTTGAACTTGGTCATATAAGGTCATTGCCGGATTCTTACTTGGTCGAAATTGTGATGAAAGAAATGAAGCGACCTTTTCCACGGAGCGTAGGCGTTGTAACATCGTTTCTAGGCTGCCGTAGGCTTTTTTCGAGATTTCAACATCCATGGACTGAAGACGGTTAGTTAATTCCCGAGAAGCACATTTGTAGCACACTGGTTGCCCCTCAAGTTGGTATACCTGTTGTTTGCGCAACATAGTGAATCGTCCATCAGCAATACACGAACTGCACGCTCGGACGATTACGGGGTCTTTTACGCCAAAATCACGTAACATTCCTTTCAATTCCGCCAAAAATGGAAAGCGGGGTTGGCGCGGGATTGCGATATATTCTGCGTTGCGCACCCAGTTCACAAAGGTTCGTGGGTCGACAGGTTTGATACCTCCCTTTTGAACTAACCATAGCTTTTCTGGTCTAAGCCGCCCTTCCTTCATCTGAAAATTAACGCGTGCCCGCAATATTGGTACATGTGAACGTTTTGGACGAAAAACGATAATAAATGCTGCTTGCTCTCGTTTCTTCTCTGGAAATAGAGCTATGCTAAAAGGGGGTTTTAATGGGCGCATTGGCGGACACAGTTCTAGTCGATTTTAGGTGAAAACCACAAGTAAGGCTTTTTAGTCTTGTCTTACTCTTAGGAATCAGGGGTTTAGAGCGTGCGAACAATTGAGATTTACCCCGGCATCTTGTCATTGATGTTAAGCAAGGCTGCTCGTGCTGGTCGAACTGAAATAGGGGGGTTTCTTATTGGCAAGATTGAACGGAACAAGATCGTTGTCACTAGAGCCACATTTCCGCGTCAAAGGGGTTCAAGGACTCACGTAACCATCAATGATGCTGATATGGCTATTCTTGCTGAAGAACTCGCAGAAAGAGGAGCGGGCGAAGTTATCATCGGCTGGCATCATACTCACCCTGGTCTAGGTGTATTTATGTCAGGTACAGATGTCTCAACGCAACTTCGATATCAGGCCTTCTTCCCCGAGGCAATTGCCTTAGTAATGGACCCAGTAAAATTCTCTGAAACCCTGAATATGGATGATTTAGATCTCCGGATTTACCGTGTGGATGGTAGAAAAGAATTCGAGCTTGAATACGAATATGCACACGACCCCGCTGAAATAATTCCGGATTTATTTGGCATCATGCTAACCTTAGAAGAAACGTCAAATGTTGTCTACGAAGACACTTGGTTTGAAAAAATGTTACGAGACGTTTTTGGAGAGCGAATTACTACACCAGAATTCACTTGGGGGTTTGGAAACTTCTTAGAAGCGATAGCAGCATTTGGTACAGTGATTTTTCTAGTTGTATTTGTCGCCCTTGCCCTCATGGGATTATTCGTATGAAATCATCATCAACTGCCCATAAAGGGTTCAGAAAATTGTGGCTGTTTGGTTCAATAGGAAATCAGTTCAGTTAATCCGGCTCATCAAAACCCAACGCTTTGAGTGCAGCAAGAATAGCTTCCTTGTCATCAACTGAAACGTCATCTACATCGCTACTAGCCTCTGCCATACTAACTGTTTCCAGCCCTGGTTCCTCCACGGGAGCAATGGTAGGTTCTGCAGCCGTTGATTCCGTAGATGTTAGTCCAGCAGGTACAGGTTCTTCCTCGGTCACAGGTGTACTGACTTCGGCGTGCTCCGGGGTTAAATCTGGAATAGATTCAGTAGTCATCGCTTCCTCAGAAGGAGTTGGTTCGGTGATTGCTACAGCAGGGCTTGGTTCGGTTGTGCCGGGCATTTTTCGAAACCCAAGAAGCTGGTCCGGTTCGAGAGGATGAGATTCCATGATTTTGGTGACTTTAGTTGCATAAATTTTCATTAAACCGATATAATAGCCAAGGCGAATTTGGTCCCTGCTAGCGCCAACCAGAAGAGTTTCTGGTGTTCCTCGCATTATTATTGTAAAACCCTTATTGCCCCTAAGAATTACTTCTGAGAGAGTGCCTTGACTTAATTGGCGCAGCGTCTCTTCTCCAACGTTTACCAGAGTGGCTGAAGCAGCAGAGAAGATATCAGAGTCAACATCACCACTTACTGCACAAGCAAGGCGAATACCTTCACGAGTTACTACAGCAAGGGCTTCTAGGCCTGTTGATTGTTCGATTCGTCTCATTAGGTCTTGAAGGTCTTTAAAAGGCGTCTCAGCCATCGTCCATTTCATCCTCTTTACCTGAGTACGTTGTTCTCTTAGTTGTTTCCTATATCAAGGTTGCTCTAGTCACTGAAGGCGTTTCCGCTGTGTTGCGAGCACCGAAAAACTCGACCGGAAAAAATTACTTTCAGTCTCCTCTAGATGATGTTTGTTTGCTTGACCGTATTGGAGTTTAAATACATTCTACAGAAAACGGCAAATGGATAGATTCTCATGGTATTATCAGTCGATGCACTATTCAACATCAACTATTTACCTACTAAGCTGCTACACCGCGATCAAGAACTTGCCAGACTCTCGAATCTGATACCTAGTGATTCGTTAACACAGCCAATTAACGTCCTTGTTCATGGAAGTTTTGGAATTGGGAGAACCACGCTGCTTCGATTTTTTGGACAACACGAATTAGGTCAATATTGTCGCCCATTCATTCGATTCCAAGGCAATAATTCGACCGAGATTGTCTCCGATGCGCTGCATTCGCTAATTCCTTTTCATAGTTCAACTGACTCCTTTCAAGAGCAATGGGCACTCATTAAACGTGTTATTCGAAAATCAGAACAACCAATTGTGTTTGTCTTTGATGATGTAGATACCCAGACAAGTGAAATTTACAAGAAATTCCTAAGTGTTTGCAAGGGAAATAATGTCTCTTCAATGGCAACCGCTCCAAGATATTATCCTCGAAAATTGGATATGCAGACAGCACAATTTCTTGATGTAGCAATAGAGTTAGAACCATTTACTAATCAACAATTTTTAGACATCGTCAAACAACGTGTCGGCGAAGTTTTTACTCAACGAATACCGATCCAAATCACCGAGTTTATCGCAGATTTAATCTGTATCTTAGATTTTCAACGACCTGCAACGATTGTTGAACTACTCCAACACCTTCATGGACTTATTACCAACCCGTCTCAAATTTCCGCGGATTTGATTCGCCAATCGTGTATTAATTCAAGGACTCTTCATTACGATTTCTGGAGTGGTCATCTTTCTAGTCTAACTGAATTAGATGCAACGGTTGTTCTTCTCCTGCAAGCTGTGGGACAATATTTCATCACCAATCCCGGTCATATCTATGTAAGAAAGTCCGGTCTTTTAGCCCAGTTTGAGCAAGTTTCGGAAGAAATTAATTTTCCTTCCTCTTCTAGACAGTTTGCAAGAGCGCTCAATATGTTGCTCTTTCAAGATCTTCTCCAACAATCCCGTTATTCAACAGAAAATTACTTCACACTTCTTCCCGCAGAAGGTTATCTTGAAATGGTCGAATTGCTTCTCGGTGAATATGACTTAGAGCCTTGAGCTCTAAGAATGGGGAGATTAGTTCACTTCTACATTCTCTGCCTCAATTTTGGCACGAGCAAATAGCCTTGCAACACGAATTGGTTCTGGGATTCCTCCAAAGCGAGTAAATCGTTTGATTACTCCTTTCACAACTTCCAGGTCGCATCCTTTGAACTGGACATATACAATAGAGTTGGGTTCTGTTGCTATTCGTTTGCTTGGACCATTCTGTTGCACGAGTTTCCATCGGGTAACCCACTTTGAAGGAAAAGTCGATTTTAGGTGTTCTTTCAAATCTTCTTGAGGCTCTTTGGTGATACTAATTATGGGAAGGGCTGTCTCATCGGATAGGTGGGTTAAATCTATGATATTGAATCCAGCAATGATTGCGCCATGAAGCATTAACCCATTGATGTCGCTTCGGGCTAAGTGTTTATACATTCGAAGAATCGCTTCGGTGGAATCTGTTGAACGGATGGTTGCTCGATCCCAAATCATGCCATCAATTATTAGATCTCGTCGCATCACGACGCCGCCAAGAATTGTGTGGCTCGCTCCCATAACTCCACTTTCTGCAATTCCTAAGAGACGTGTCGCGGGTTTTAGTAATCTCTTATTAGAAGTCAACGTTCAACTCCGCTTCTAATAAACACGAACAAGAAAATAAAGGGGAGGGGTGAAGAGAACGATTATGCAGGAGCGTTCATCTTCTTACCCGGGTGAGCTTTCTGCCATTCTTCAACAGGCATCGCAAATTTCTTTTCTATTTTAGATCGATGAAAAGAGTTCATTGCGCAGAAGGGTACAATTCGACCGTCTGGAATTGCGTAATGAATTCCGCACCGTTCAACACGTTCAAGATCGAAATTGTAGGGGTCCATGAAGTGCATTGAACCAAGCATAATGATGCGTTTCATAAATTTGGCTAAAGCGTCGTAATCCTTCTTTATGAGCAGATTGTTGGCAAGATTCATCAACATTCCTTTCTTCTTGAAGAAGCGCATTGCGCCCATGACACCACGCATCTTTCCGCGCCACTGTTTTCCTTTTTCAAAGTCTTTCGCCATTTTCTCAAGAGTGCCGAGGAATTTTTCGACTTCTACGTATTTTGTGATTGGTGCCCAACTGCCATCATCTTCAACAACAAGAAATGTGGCCATTCCACAAGCTGGGTGTTCTGAAAATTCCACATTGGGAGTTCCTGATAAGGCACCTAGCGCTCTTGCGACAGGCATTACGAATGGGACAGGGTACCAGTCGCTTGGTTTTATCTGTCCGTCTGTCTGCTCATCTGCAAGGCGGTTCAAATCTGGAATGGTGATTCGCATCTCTTTGCGTTTTTCAGTATCAATTCGGCCTGTTATTGCTACAGGTTGAAAGTTAATGCACCGAACGATGTCGTGGTTTTCAATAGCAAATCGAATGATATCCCCAATCTGGTGGTCGTTCACACCCCGCACGAGTGTGGGTACCAATACGATGCTGTGAAGGCCTTCTTCACGGCACCTTTCAAGGGCTTTTAGTTTCTGGGGAAGTAGGTTTACACCGCGTGCAGCGATATATGGTTCCTTTGTGACACCATCAAATTGCATATAGACTGTGCTTAACCCTGCTTCAACTAGTTTTTTGGGGTATCCCTTCTGAGCAAGTAATAAGCCATTTGTAGCAATTTCAACGTGGGGAAAACCAATTTCTTTTGCCATTCGAATAATTTCTGGTAGATCTGCCCGCATTGTGGGTTCACCACCGGCAAATTGGACTGCAGGGGCAGGAACAGGTTTGTTTGCCCGCAAATTTTCCAGCATTCCCCGGATTTCTTCTAGGGTGGGTTCATAAATGTACCCAGCTTTTCCTGCATGGGCAAAGCAAATCGGGCACTCTAAATTGCAACGATTAGTTAGGTCAATGAGGGCAAGATTGGTGTGGGTCTTATGATTAGGGCAGAGCCCACAATCATTTGGACATCCATGGACGGTTTCGGTTCGAGGGTTAGCGAGACCAATACCTTTGTAAGCATATTGAAAAGCCCGGTTGAACTCCGATGCGCTGGACCAATACGTATCTTTCCATTCGCCGTGGTCCTCACACGTTTTTTTAATCATGACCTTTCCGTCTTCTTCATAAACGGTGGCTTCGATAACACGGAGACATTCAGGGCATACTGATTTGGTCGTGTAGGGAAGCTCTTTAGGCGGCATTTTTTCCATTGTGAAATGTCACTCCTTTTGTGGTTACCACTCTGTAGTGGTGAGTTTGTTCTGTTTCGTACTGGGGATTCTTAAAAGGCTTTTCCGAAAAATCCGAGTAGGAGAAGGCTGGATTTGGAATGGGAGAAAGTGTTTTTATAATATCCAGGTATAGGTCAGGGTATGTCCCGGGTAATACGCTTGCATTTGGTCTCGGTTAAACTCCCTAAAGCCTACGTACGAGGGCTAGACACATTAGTTGACAGAGGAACCTATCCAACAAGAAGTGAAGCGATTCGTGTGGCTATTCGTGATCTTCTCAAACGCGAGCTATGGATTTCTGGTTCTCCTCTTACAATGCCACAAACAGATGACGATTAGGGTGAAATTGCCCAACTAGCGTTCACGAGTTCCCTGTATGTGTTCTTCGACTCGTAGTTTAGCCACACTATCCTCGATTTGCTCTGGAGGGTGAGTTTAGCAAAATACGACGGATCTTATCACGATGATAAGAATGACCAGTCTCGTCAAAAATCGATTCAGCAATTCGACCGTGAGAATAACCATTTTTGCGTAGCTCTAACATCCTTGAATAAATTTCGATGGGAATTTCTCCAGTTCTTTCTGAGGACCTTCCTTCTATCATTTCAGCAATCTTTTCTGCTGATTTTTGACGACCAGATGCCATCATAAAAAATGGTAATTGAACTGCTTTATTGACACTCTCTGAATTCGTTATTTGTACATTCTGACCTGCTTCAAACGACCTGATTTCAAATTTTTGAAGTAGCTTCAGAATGATTGGCTTATTTACGCCACTGGTATTGCCAATTGCTTGATTGCAAACACTTGCCCATCCATCTCCGTCATTTAATCCCTGAAGGAACTTCAATTGGATATTATAAGGCGCTTTGAAAAGCCAGTCTACATGAATTCTATTGTAGGTTGTAACTTCCTTCCTGGCAATTCCAAGACAGCTTCTTAGCATCCAAGTTATCAAGGGGCTCTTTTCTGATATCCAGTGAAAGTATGATTTCTTAGCATTTGATGGAAGCTCATATGCAGATATGCCTATTTGACCTAAACAAAAGCAGGCATACTGACCAACATCTTTACTCCAACCGTAGGATTTCGAGAGGCGTAAATCAAATCTTAATGATGTTCCCTTACCATTCTTCGCTGCATCGCTAGTTAATAAGCCCAAAACATAGGCAAATGCTTCGTTTTTCACGATTTTGTTAAACAGAACCCTTTGATTATCCGTGTAATGGCTTTCAACCTTTTGAATAGATTCTAAAACGGTTAGGATGTGATCCCAAGTCGTTGGTTTAACTGTAACTTGAATGAACCTTAATGGAGAATAGGGATACCCGTTCCTCATTTCTAATGGAAGTAACAGTTTACCAGGATGTAATTCGGTATCAGGGATTTTACTTGCAAGGTTAAGTAGATCCGGTTTAATGTCGCTATTTAACCAATTCCAGACCTGACTTTCACGCATTTTCATTTCTCTAGCAATTTGTGAATAACTTCCTCCCTCATTTAGATGACTAAGAATATGGAAATACTTACGAACTTGGTTCAATAAAAAGGAGTACTTTACCCTACCCCATACCGCGAGCATTTCTTCAAATGGATAGTATGTTTCAAGGACTGATTGAACTGCCTTAAGCGATTCAAGATTATTGATTGGCGCAAGTATAGCTTTTTTGCGTTTAGCGGCTTGAGTTTTCGAAAATCCTTTCTCAATTAAAAAATAAAGACGGGGTCGACGTCCATCTTTCAAATAGCTTTGGATTTTCTGAGGCGCCATATTAAATTCTCGAACAAGCTTGCGGAGTTCACCGTAACCAAGTTGTTTTTGATTCCTATATCTCTGAAAAAGTGAAAGATGACATTCAGCATCCTGAAGAAACTCGTTAAAATGTTTAATTCTTTTAATGCCAGCATATTCACGATTTATAATCTCATTAAGTATCTGTTTTGAAGTAATTGGTGTCCTATTAATTATGGGAGACCAAATTTTGATTTGCTTTAGTGTTCTTTTCATTAGCTTACTAGAATTCACATGCTTAGCTAGATGTCGTTATAATATAACGAGAGAGGGTGCGCTGTCAAAGTGAAAGAGAAAGTAGTTGTAGTTCAAAAGAGGTGGATTATACCTAGTCTCGCTAACGCTCTCTTTTTCCCTGAATAAATTCTTCAACGTGCTGTTTAGCAATAGCATCTTCAATTTGGGCTGGGGGATGCTTAAATGAGTAGCTAGATATGCTCATCAAGGGGCCGCTGATTCCACGATCCAGTGCGATTTTTGTGGCACGAATAACATCTGCAACAACACCCGCGCTATTGGGGGAATCTTCTACGGATAGTTTCAGTGCAATGTGTATTGGCATTCCACCCCATTTCTTTCCTTGGGCGTGGATGTAACAGACCTTCGTATCGTCGAGGAATGGGACGTAGTCACTGGGTCCTATTCGAGTGGGGACTGGGTAATCAAGGATGCTAGTAACAGCCTCCGTCTTACTAATGCGTTTGCTCTTCAGTCGATGCTCAGCTAACATATTTTCGAAATCTGTATTACCACCAATGTTCAACTGGTAGGTTTCATCAATCTCTATTCCGCGATCAGAGAGCAATTGGGCAATTACACGGTGAAGAATCGTGGCACCAACTTGGCTTTTAATGTCGTCTCCGGCCATTGGTAGCCCTGCTTTACGGTATTTATTTTGCCATCCGGTATCAGAGACGATGAATTCAGGAATACAATTGACAAAACCACATCCGGCATCTAGGGCCGCTTGGGCATAATAGCGAGAGGCTTTAGCACTTCCCACCGGTAGAAAATTTACTAAAATTTCGGCTTTTGAATTACGAAGCTCTTCGGCAACATCTACAGGCTTTGCTTCCTTCGAATCATAGACGTTGAAGGCTTCATACATGTGTTCAGCAACACCATCCATAATCGGGGCGGGAAGAACCTCAACACCCAGTCTTGGTGTTTCAGCAAATTTCGCAACACAATTTGGATGAACAAAGATTGCTTCACTGATATCTTTTCCAATTTTTCCTGCATTTACTTCGAATGCCGCAACGAACTTGATATCTCGAGGTAGGTATCCTCCAAAGGAGGGGTGCATGAGCCCGGTCACGCGGGCTTCATT
>JABXGS010000181.1 GCA_016550425.1 archaeon | reverse complement strand
GCGAGGTAATTTCTTGACACGTTGGATGAATATTGGTGTGGAAAATCCTATTTATCCACCACTTTGGGATCACGTTTTTCGAAAATCGCTTTGATTCCTTCTTTGGCATCTTCGGTTTCAAATACTTCTCCGAAATAGCGGGCTTCCAGTTTCAAGCCATCTTCGATGGGCGTGTACAGAGCACGTTTGAGGGCTTTCTTAGCAAGTTTGATTGCCTCAAGGCCACGAGCCGCTATCCGTTCGGCAAGGTGCAGGGCAGTAGGCATGAGTTGGCTAGGGGGAACGACTTTGTAGACGAAGTTGCCCATTTCAGCAGCTGGGATGATGTCACCGGTGAAGATGAGTTCACGTGCGCGTTGGGGGTCCATCCAGCGTTGGAGGCGTTGGGTTCCACCCCATCCGGGGATAATGCCAAGTTTGATTTCGGTTTGTCCGAAGCGGGCGTTTTCAGAGGCGATGATGAAATCACACGCTTGTGAGAGTTCCATGCCACCACCGAGACAGAAACCATTAACAGCCATGATGATGACTTTGCTGTGTTGCTCTAAGAAGAGAGTAAAATCTTGACCCATTCGTGATACCTTTTCAGCACCCTTAGCGTCTAGCCCTTCGAATTGTTTGATGTTGGCACCGCCAATGAAGAAGCGATCGCCAGCGCCGGTGATGATGATGACTTTGGTGTCATCTGAATCCAATTCCGTGAGGACTTTTTTGAGTTGGTTGAAGATCTCTTGGTTTAATGCATTTGCGGGAGGGTTGTTGATGGTGATGGTTGCTATCTGATTTTCTTTTTTGACTTCAATTTGGGACATGATATGTTTCTCCCGAGGGTTTCTTGATGGTTCTTACCGGTTTGAAGTTCCTTTTACTTGTTTGCCTTTTGAAATGTGATGAATAACCCTGACCTTTATAGAAGAGACCGTGGCAAAGAAGAACAAAGAGGTGGACATTGATGCGCTTTGGTATTACAGCATTGGATTGGGCTACAGTCTTTAACCAATTGACCGAAGGTGGCTTCTTTGATTTAAGCAAGTTTGACTTTGCTGAAATTGTACGGTTAACTCATCAACACGGATTCTCCTTAATGGAACTAACCCTTGATCTTGGGTATGTAGTTCCAGGCGCTTTATCCGAGGACCAGATTACTAATTTGCTGGTGGCGAAAGAAGAACTGGATTTAACCTATACGGCGCATCTTCCCTTATGGTCTATTGAACCAGCGAGTCCCAATCCTTTTATTCGTGAAGCGTCTGTTGCCTGCCTTGTTGAAGCGGTTCAACGTGCAAAGCCACTGGACCCAGAAGCATACGTGGTACATAATGCGGGTTGGATTGGTGCGGAATTCAGCGAATTCGATATTGGTGGAGATGACCAACCCATTATTTCGTTGATAATGGGGAATCTAGCTGAACAAAGTATTCGCGAAGTAATCAAGCAGACGAACGTCCCATCACGCAAGTTCGCTTTAGAATCCATCGAGTTTCCCTTTGAAATCACATGGGCCATTGCAGAAAAGCTCGATACATCGGTGTGTCTCGATACGGGCCACGTTTTATCAGGACAGTCAGGGTCGACGGATGTTCTCGAGTTTGTAAACCAATATTATAACCGATTACTGGAGATTCATCTACACGATGGATCTCTGAAGCGTGTGGAAGGGAAACGATTCCCCTACTATGATCATAAGGTGTTGGGTCAAGGTGACTTACCGATCGTAGAGTTTTTAACTGCCCTGGACGAGCGGAGGTTTGATGGCCCCATAATATTTGAATTGAACCGAGTTGATGCATTAGAATCACTGAAGGTCATCCGAAAACTTTTACCTGATTTTGCGATTGACTGATATGATTGTGAGGGAAGCCCTGCTGTGATACGATTCGTGGATTTGCATACCCATACAACCGCCTCAGATGGGACTGAGTCGCCAACACAAGTGGTTAGTAAAGCGCATGCCTTGGGATTGGTAGGAGTGGCTATCACCGATCATGATACGATTCAAGGTGTGGATGAAGGCATACGTGCGGGCATCAATATGGGGATAGAAGTGATTCCCGGAGTCGAAATTAGCTGCAACTGGCTAGAGCACCAACTCCATCTCCTGGGATTCTACATTAACACCCAAGATTCAGAATTGCAGGCTCTGCTGGACTGGATGCGTGTTGGACGAGAACAACGCCTATCGAAAATGATTGCAAAGCTTAGAACCTTAGGCATTGTGGTTGACCCCCAGGAGGTGGAAGCCGAGGCGAAAGGCGAATCCACTGGACGCCCCCATTTAGCCCGTGTCCTCATGCGTCATAATCATGTTGCCACGCTTGAAGAAGCCTTTGACAAATATCTGGGGTATGGTCGTCCAGCTTACGTGGATCGTCCACGACCGACAATTAAACAGGGAATTCAAACTATCTTGCATGCGAAGGGCGTGCCAATAATTGCCCATCCCCTGACGGTTGATGCTGATTTAGGAGTGATGCTTGCAGAACTCAAACCGCTTCACATCCAGGGAGTTGAGTATTATTATCCATATAAGCAGGTTGCAGGTAAATCAGACCACTGGTATGCGACCATAGAACCCCGGCAAACCGAGCTAATGAAACTCGCAAAAGGTTATGAACTGATTATTACAGGAGGCTCTGATTACCACGGGGCGATTCCAGAGAAAGCCGATTTGGGATCCGTTGCAGTTCCCGTGGAAACGCTTGAGATGCTTCGGCGTCGGTATAAGGAGCTTTTCGGAAGCCTTCCGTTCGCCAAAGGCCCTGCTTAATGATTGACAAGATTTAAAAACCTGTTTTCCTGTCACACCCTTAGACAAGAGATACGTGTTCCACGTCGTGTCTCGATCATTTGATTTACATGATTTGATTCGAGACGGAACGACGGTAATTCACCTGCACGAAGAATACAGCGAAAAGACTGATTCTTCAGATGAGGCAGCGTGAACGAAACACCTAGCTAACCTGGAATACCTGAATCAGTAGAGCTTGATTCAGAGTCAAGGGTTGACTTGTCACACTTACCTAACAGAGGGAATGAAAGAAAAATGACAAAAACAACCTTCCTCGGCGGCTGCCGTCAAGTAGGAGCCTCAGCAGTTCTCATTGAACAAGCAGGCACCCGCGTCGTTATGGATTATGGTACTGCCTTCAATGGTACCCAACGTGTGCCGCTACCAATTTCCACACGGAATCTCGTTAGCGTGCTTTCTCACGCACATTTAGACCATAGTGGAAGCCTACCACTAATTGCTGGGAGTCAGACGCATAAGGTCCCCATGTATTCAACGACTTTGACCAAGGAGTTAACCCAACTTT
>JABXGS010000180.1 GCA_016550425.1 archaeon | reverse complement strand
TTGCTCCGCCTTGTCGCGAACCAGAGTGGAAGGTTACGTGAGTGGCACCGACTAAATCAGCAATATGCAAACACCTGGTCATATGCGCTCGACTCGTCCGAAGTTTCCCTTTCTCTGTTGTTGTTAATGAGATGATATAGGGCCCATGGATGCTGACGTGAAACTCCTCTAGATAAGATCCGATTATCGCAGCTCGTTCTTTTGATGGATACCCGGGAAGCCCTCCTCGAGGATTACCAAGAACATTCGATAAACAGAGTAGTTCAGTTGCTCGTAACTTTTCTAATCTTAACCGCGAGGTGACTTTTTCAAGAACAGAATCTGAAGTGAAGGTGTTTAGCGGGAAGGCTGCGAGTCCCACGATGGCTTTAGACTTTGATGGCACCATGTGTTCGCCTGAAAGTGCATTCAACAAAAGTGCCTTTAAGTGTGCGGAATGTATTCCTCGAAGACCTTTGGGTTGAAATTGGGTTCTGCTTAAATTCGAAAGGTTTATATTGGTGAACGATTTTATTCTAATTCAGAACGAAAAATTTCTATCGTTTAGAAAACGGTTCCAATCGTAAAAAAACCGAACGGAGTCGGATAAAATGAATAAAAAGAATTGTAATGAAAACAACCCTCGTGAAAGAATGTATGCGGAGATTTTCAAATATCGCCGAATATGCTAGGAGCTGAATAAGGAAATGTCCTGGTTTGGTTGGAAGAAGGATGAAAAAGAAGATTCAAAGGATGAAATTCGTAAAGAGATGAAACGGCTAGAGAAACAAATGCAGGAATTACGGAAGCGTCTCGAAAAAGAAGGCAAGACCACCACTCGTGAGGAACCCACAAAATCAGCAGATCCATCAAAATCAGAGCCACGGAAAGGTGTCCGAGTTGAGTTTGATGATGAGCAATTTGGAGAAGAGATGGCGGAGTTTGGTCGACAGATGGGTGCTGCAGGCAAGGAACTGGGTGATTATATCAAGCTGGTTGTTTCTGATGCTATGCGGAGCGCGAATCGGGCAATGCGGAGTGTGTTCATTGGTCCTGATGGGGAACGATTGAATATCGATGAGAATGGTGTGGCCTTTGGCAAATCAGCTGCGGAACGTGTTCGTCGCGTTCCTGCTGAAGACGCGGAAAAATTACTTTCTCCGTTGGCGAGTGCTGAACGAATAGAAATCCTCTATTTGCTTGCTGAACAACCCCGTTATCATCAAGATCTAATGGACCTTTCTGGACTTAAACCAGGCACGCTTCCACATCACCTCAAGCAACTAGAGGAAGCGGGTTATGTAACGCAAGAACGTGTGCGTGGTCGCTACCTCATTACTATCCCTGGGCGAATGGCTCTCAAACTTGCTGAATATCTCCACAACCAAATGGTATCTGGACTTGGGAAGGACGAAGATTAACTGAAAAGGTGAGAAGAAACATGAGTTCAAGTTCAACATGGGGATACCGGAACCAAAATTTAGTACTTGGTGCACTCGCAGGAAAGGTTACCCATCCTACCGATCTTGCCCGATCAGAAAAGGCTCTACTCAGCGTTAATGAAGGCACCCTCTATTTTCCGATCTTTTATCAGAACAAGGAAGTAGGCGGGGTCTTCATTGGATTTGGGCAAGCAATAATTGATGCTATCGCAGAAACCCGTCGTGGGGCAGTAGGACAAAGTCATGACTTTAACTGGAACGGAAGTCTTCTTTTACTTAGCGAAGATGGCGAATGGGCGCCACCTGAAACATCTCACATCAAAGATAAAGAATTAGCTAAATTCCATCTCGAATCATCTGAAGATGCATATCAACGAGCGCACGAAATATTCAGTCGATTCTTTTCCAATAATCGAAACTGGTTCACTGATACATTTATTCAACGGCATCATGGATGGGTCGCCACAATCTTGGATATCAACTATGGAAAATGTGGCATCATCGCTAGTGAGGATCGGTTGATCTTCAAGCGAGGCGAGTTAAAAATCGTGGTTAGCGGAAACAAGTTGGTACAAACTGAAGGTCGAAAGAAAGTCTTTGTCGCTGGAAGAGCTGGAAAAATCGTCCGCTTCGGATAAATGTGCGTAGGCCCGAAGCGGACCCCTCTTCCTTTTCTTGTTCTTTAATCTCCTTTGAGCAGAAAGGAAAATGCTAGATACTCCTCGGAGTGGAAGAGCTTTTGAGGAGAAACATCTATGAACAGAAGAAATTCGTTGGCATCTACTGTCCTACAGTGTCAGCGAATCGGACTTGAAGGAGCACTCCAAGATGGCATCGTTAGATCATGACACTTTGGTGAAAACTTATCGAATCCTCTTCCAAAAAGCCAGAGATAATCTTGAGGATATTGCTAAGCATTTGACAAAAGAGAAGGGACAAGGCATCCTAGATATCCTAGTTCAAATCGACGAACTCCTCCAACGTATTGAATCTGCATCTGAACCTTCTCAATTAGAAATCGAAGTAGCTCGCTCAATTGCTCGGGACTTTGACACTATCGCGACCCGGTGGCGCGAGCTGGAACAATACTTTGCAGACCAAGTGCATTATGATGATTACGTTTATCGTTCTGATGAGGATAGAGCAGATGCTGCAACCAAAGCGCATGAAATTATTCGTAATCAAGCTCTGGAGGCTCTCGATGCTGCAGGAACGATGTTTGGCGTCGCAAAAGAATGGCGTCGGGCGGCAAAAAGCTTCAGCACGGTTGTCCAAGCCCGAAAAGCTGAGGATTCATCTCTCGCAGCGATTCCTGCAATAATACGTGAATATCGCTGCTATGAACAACTTGATGATGCAGCAAATGTCCTAATTATCGGACGAGCAATTCAAAAACTGCTCAGTAACGTGTCTGATGAGCTTTCCGATCGCGATAAAGCCATGCTCACTGAGGCAATGGAGTTTTTCCGAAAAACAGCAATGACTGCTGTTTCCCACCGCCAACAAGATCCTGATGTGAATATTCCATTGGCTGCGACTTTCTTGTGGAATGAAGTCGAGGCCTTAGCGCTTGTTGCTGGTTCAGACGATGAAAATACTTTGAACCGATTTCGTGCTTTAGCTGAATTCTTCGAGCAAGTCGGAAAAGAAGAGCTTACGAAACCAACGCCCTCCATCCAACGTTTCGTTGCTAGTTATATGGAAGGTGCATTAGCTTATCTTCGAATTACACAAGATATCGATGGCTTTTCACGTGAAGAAGCTAAACAAAAAAGCCTCAGTCTAACGCAATATGCCGCTGATTTCATTCTCACTTTGCTTGAACGGCTTGGCTATCAACGCATAGCCATTGTGGATGATTCCGCAAAAGCAGTTAAAGGACTAATCGCTATCTTTGAGATGGTAAAACGTGGCTATGAAGGGTCACAAGCATTTCAAGAACTTGCGAATCAAGCAGGTGCAATACTCATCCAAGCCCAACAACGACAAGATCAACCGGTTATTGATTTAGCCATGGTCTTTCGATGGCTCTGTGAAGGATCTGCTCGCGGACTCTATGTTATTTGTTTGAAACTCATCTCGGATTTGTATCGTGTGGGAATTGTCAGCGATGTGTTGGATATTGGGTCCAAAGAAGAGCTTCGCCAGCGTGTCTTTGATCTTTTAGTCATTCCCGACCAAGACGAATTATTTGATTTGTTAATTGATGCTGAAGTCGAATTCGGTGATGTGGTTGACCTTTTCAAAAGTTTAGGTTTATACTGGGTTGCAGCTATCTGCAAACTCAACCAGGGTCAACTCCGGCAAAATCTCAGCTATCTTGAAGCTGAAACTGAGACTGTCATTACTCCTGACCAAAGTGAAACTCCAGTTGATGACATTGTCGAACCAGATGCAATGCCTTTCTGGGGCGCAGCCCCTTCAAACGATTTTGCTTCCGCTGCAGATCTTTTTTCGAAAGCTTATCGACTCCAACTCAGTGCTAGTGAAAATCGTATTGGAGGATCTAATGACACTTGGATACCCTATCGAGATCCAGAAGACATACGGCGACGTGCTGCATACAGCAGTTGGCTTACTGGACTTGCTCACTTGGAGGAAGGCAATGAGGAAGAAGGGGGAAGAAACCTCTTCCGAGCGAAAAATGCCTACGAGCTACTTAATCGTCACCATGAAGCAATTGCATGCTTGGAAATCTGGCTCCGAGAACTAGTAACTACAATTAGTGAGGAAGAAGGAAGTGGTGCCCGTCCAACCGGAGAACGGCTCCAAGAGGTTCTCAATGTTTGTGACGAACTTGTTGGACTTTATTCTATTCGTCGAAGGACCCCTGACACAGTAGCAGATATACTTGATATAGTCGGGTTTCTTCAAACCCATGTGGGAATTGAAAATTGGACACTCGCCGTGTTTCTCCGAGCATTAGAATATACTCGTGAAGCCTTAATCCTAGCCCAACGACTCAAGTTACCCGAACCTGCTCTTGAAAAAATGCGATTTCTACGCGAAGAACTCAAAGAATTCCTCAATGGCGAGTTTGCTATAGGCATATACCCAGATTTTGCGACAGAAGCAACGATTTACTTCGAAGCTGAAACCCCAGTAAAACTAGCCGTCCTCAATATCTCGGATAAGAATTCAACTAATATCTCCATTCGACCCTTGGGGGTTCTTCCCCATATTTCCCCAAGCACAACTCAACCTTGGAAGTCATCAAGAGACATTTCACAAGTCACAATGAAGAATTTCTACATCGGAACCGATGATGAGGCTTATGAACTCGATGGACAGACGGCTTATGGCAAACCTGCTGATGCCTTCGGTCCTCCCCGACCAATTCCTGTAGTTCTCGCTAGTATGGCCTCACCTGATATGGAGCCAGATTCACCCTCCGAACAAATATCGGGAGAACAACCATGGCTGGGTGTTATGTGGACTGGCGACTATAGTGGAATGCCCTTAGGCATCCTCAAAGGGGCTTCTGAAGAAATAACAAGTTCAGAGTCTTCTATCTCAACCATTGATGAATTAACTCAAGCCGCTTTCTTCACTGTGTTTACCAAATCCGCCCGTGAAGGAAATATCCTTCCTGGCCAAGTATTTCCAGTTAGCTTTGGGATATATCAACAAGGAACGAACGACCTCCTCGCCATTCAAACCCTATTTTTCAAGATTGCCAGCCGTCCAAAGATCCTGAAGGCTGAAACAAATTGGGCACAGGAATTAGGTGACAAGTGGGAAGAAAGCTTTGGAATAACATTTGAGGAAGGAGCCCAGCTTCCCCTTTATGTACCTCGATTCGCTCCCGAATATGAAATCAAAGACTATGTCAATCCCCACACTCTTACTCCTACCATTACGATAGGTTCTGAAGCGGTTGAACTAACAAAATATCTCAAACATGTGCCCTATCGATTCATCCTCAGATATAATGGAGAACGCGAGTTCCAATCAGGTAATAATTACCAAGTCACCAGTAAAATTTCGCTTGAGATGCCCGTTCCAGGAACCATCGGCGGTGAATATGAATTCTTACATATCCGAACCCCCCCGCGAATCATGACCGCTGAGGAACTTGCAATGCCTCGTCTCCGGAACGGTGTAAACTTCCAAGAACTTTTCTATGGAACTGTCTTCATCGGAGACTCCAACTACGATGGCGAATACTACATCTATCGCCTCTGGGTCTGTTTCGAACCAGGCGAAAAAACTCCAGCACCGGGAGCCAACTATCGACAAGGGTGGACCAATCATCGACTAGACATTTTTCTCGATCCGAAAACATGGAATCCAAAACTCCTCATTACCGATTACTATGTTGAATTTGAAGATGGACGTGGTGAATGGGTTGAAGCTCTATTCACCTTCAAAGCTGCCAGTTCAACTCTCTTCGGCATACGTCGCCTTACTGCTGATTTTCATCGCGAAGCACCCCTTGATTCCTACCCTGACTCTTTTGAATCCGAAATTCGATACGCTTTAACTTCACTCGGAGTTGATGCTGACACCCCGCTAACAATAACGGGTTTTGCCCTTGGTCAACGTTTAGGATTCATTGAACTCATTCGTGCTTGCTGGGCACGAAACAAACAAGATGGTCCAGTAATCTTCAAACCACCCCGTGCCCACCTGTTCCGCGACTATTGGAGTCAACGATACGAACATGGTCTCTACCGTGATGACTGGCAAGGTGAATATCAAACCAATGAATATGAACTAAAAGGCAACGACCGTAGTGGCGGACAATCCAAATACATTCGCGGTTTCCGACAACGCGCCTTTCCTCATGAAATCGGTATCATGGCTCGTGAAAAAGACCGCTGCGACCTCATCATCAACCCACCTGGTGAAGGCGAAACAACGATCATCCGCAACCTCGTCAATCCTCGAAAAATCGAACTCTGGACCCGACCCCATGTTAGCTTCAGCCGTCGATTCAATTTCATCGCCAAATACTTCGGACGTCCCCCCAAAATCCACACCGCCAGCCTTTACTTCTATAGCACTCGTCGAGAACTCAATCCCTATTTCAAAACTCGAATCCGTGGAAAGGACCAATGGATACAATACCCCGAAGCCCGATATTGGACTGGCAAACAATGGCAGCCAATTCCTCAAGACTTCCATCCTGCTGCACATCCAGAAAATCTAGCCTATGGCATCAACACTTGGCTGGAAGCCGACGCCTATTGGGTCTACCGCTATGTCTGGTTCTGGCCCCTCGAATTTACCTTACCCCTCCCTCATGACGACTGGGAACGCGCCGATATCTGGGTCAACGCCCGAACCGGTAAAATCGAATGGATTACGAGTGATTACCATTATCGTGAACTGTGGTATCAAAACGCTGTGAAAGCGAGTGGAGTTAATCCGATTATTGACTTTCTGTTTAACTGGAATACTCCTGAACCATTGACAGTTAAGGACGGTGCCCCAATACATCAGTCTATTGCAGACTATTTTGTGGAAGGAAAATCCATTGGATTATTTGCAGATCAACTCCCATGGATGTTTGCCCGTTACAAACACAGCACTGAACACATGCACAAACTCCATGCCTCCTTCTGGGGTCGTAACAAGGTAAAAATCGTCTATGGCACACTCGGAATTCTTATCACTTTACTCATCCTCCTACTCATTCCACAAACTCGGACGATTATCTTTCAACTCCTTGGGTTACTCCCATAAGCTAACTTCCAAAAGCAAGGTTAAGCTTTAAGAACATCAGGTACCAACCTCCGTACAAATCTATACACTATACTAAATTTGCATGGTGATAATGATGAAAGCTGAAGACGTAAAAAACATCACCGTCCTTGGGGCAGGACTCATGGGTCACGGTATCACCCAATCCTTCGCCCAAGCCGGGTTCCCTGTAACTATGGTCGATATCAAAGATGAATTCGTCCAAAAGGGTCTCAACAACATCAAATGGAGCCTTGGCAAATTCCTTGAAAAAGGCAAAATTTCCCAAGCTGATCATGATGAGATTCTCGCCCGCATAACCATCTCGACCGATCGCGATGAAGCAATCAGGGAAACCGATTTGATCGTTGAAGCCATTCCTGAAATCCTTTCACTGAAACAAGAAGTATTTGCTGACATCGAAGCAAAAGCACCAAAACATACTATCCTCGCCACAAATACAAGTTCACTCCCCATCACCGACGTGGCGAAAGCAACGAAACATCCAGAGAAAGTTGTTGGCATGCACTTTTTTTCACCAGTCGTTCGTATGAATATCGTTGAAATTATTAAAGGTGAGAAGACATCGAATGAAGCGGCTAAGGTGATTTACGGTCTCACAGAGAAGATGGGGAAAGAACCAGTAATGTGTAATAAGGATGTGCCAGGTTTTATCGCGAATGGTATTCAGATGTTCCCTCTAAATTTTGTGGGACAACTAGTTGATACTGGTAAATTCACTCCTGAAGAGATTGACTCAGCTACAACTATGAAGTTGGGGCTTCCAATGGGTACCTTTGGACTCTTGGATTTCGTTGGGATTGATGTGGTGTATAATGTACTAAAATTCATGACCACACGGATTTCCGGCATGAAGATGGCTAAATGCATCGAAGAAAAAGTCCAGAAAGGAGAATTAGGCGCGAAGACTGGAAAAGGCTTCTATGAGCATCCTGGGAATCGCTGGCAACGGCCATCAGTTTGGTCCCAAGAGTTAGCTGAAAAGTTTGATCCTCAATTGGTCGTTGTGGTTGGCATCAATCGGGCTGCTGAATTGGTAGCTGATGATGTTGCTACTCCTGCGGATATCGATAAGACGATGAAACTGGGGTTCAATCAACCTGTAGGCACTTTAGAACTTGCTGACTCTCTGGGCATCGATGCTGTGGTCGAGAAACTCGAAGTTGTCGCTAAGGAATATGACGACTTCTATTCTCCTCATCCCTTACTGAAACAAATGATTAAAGATGGCAGGCTTGGAATGAAGACCAAAGAAGGCTTCCATAAGTACTAATCTCTAATGTAAGGGCGTGAAGTAGACGCCCATTCGTCTCCTTTTCTACTTTGCTCGAACCTTAATGGGTGATTGGGAGTGCGGACAACTATTCAGCTAGGCATGGGTTCCTTTGAATTCATGATCAATGCCCGTCGGGCCATTTTCTACACCTTCCTCACCTTATTCATGGCTGAAGTGCTAGGTGCTGATTTCATTCAACTCGGGCTTGTGATCACTTTGCCTATGCTTGCAAATGCAGCTATGCAAACCTTTGTGTGGGGTCGGTTAAGCGATCATATACGCAGGCGCCGATTACTCATTGTGGTGGGAGAAACTACTGCTGGAATTGGTTATCTACTGATATGGACTAACGTAACAATCTGGACCATCATTATTGGTCTTACAATTACCGAAGCTATCTGGTCAATGTCTAACACTGGCTGGTCCGCACTTTTCGCAGACCTAACTGAACCTGGTATCCGATCAACGCTAATGGGTCGAATTAACGCTGTTGGCATTATTGGTCGAATTTTTGGTGCTACGGTTATTGGGTTTCTCTATGACTTCCCACTTCCTGGTGCAGGATTCTACTGGGTTTTTCCTATTGCTGCGGGTATCATGTTTAGTAGCGTGATAACTCTTGTCGCAACTGTCCCGGAAGTTCCTTCAGTAATAACCTCAGCCTTATCGAACAGTGGTTCTCAATTAAAAATAACGAAGCCTAAATGGCGAGATCGTTACCCAAGTAATTATCTTATCTTTCTTGGTGTTTGGGCATTTATTACAGTAGGTTGGGTCTGTTACCTTTCTCTGTTCACCATATACCTGCGAACTGGTCTTAATCTCAATTCTATTGAAATTAGTCTTGTACGAAATGTCAATTCAGCAGTTGGTCTTATTGCTGCGCCAGTGGCGGGTGTTCTTGGGGACCGCATTGGTCGAAAACCAATCATTATTGGCACTCTAATCATTCAAGCCATTACATCGGCTTTCTATGGGTTTGTCAATACTCTCCTTGGAATGTTAGTGGTAAATAGCGTAAACGGAATTGTTCGACCGACAATCCATACACTAGGTTATGCACTTGCTGCGGATATGATTCCTGAATCTCGAAGAGGTCAACTCTTTGGCTTATACAATGGTGTATGGACTATTTCCTTTGGATCTTCTCCCACAGCTGTTGGGGGAGTTTATGCCACTTGGCGTATGAACGATTATCTGAATCTAGGGATCCCACCTGAAGTTGCAGCAACCCAAGCCATCATTGATACCTTTCTGCTTTCGGCTGGTCTCGTTTTGGTAGGGACCTTCCTCTTTGGATTAATAATCAAAGAACCAAGACAGAAAGAAGGTGAAACTGAAGTAATTCATGAAGACAAACCAATAGCAGTAATGGATACGCTAGACTAAAATCATTCAACGCATCATAAGACATGCACTATCTTCTTGAGGCGCCTTTGTGGATCCTTTTATCTTGTTTCTTTTCGGTGTTATTCTCATCTCTTTTAGTGGAGCTCTGGCCCCAGGCCCACTTCTCTTCACGAATCTATCCAATGCTTCAAGGTGGGGCTGGAAAGGAGGCATCTGGCTCTCCTTAGGTCA
>JABXGS010000179.1 GCA_016550425.1 archaeon | reverse complement strand
ACGGTAATGAATGAGAGACTCATGGTCATTATTAGAGCGATCAGAATCAAAGATGCCAGAATTGGATCTATGAACTGGAAAACGACGACATACATGTATCCGAAATATAGTACTACTACGATGCTGATAAAGCCAAAGGCGCCTAGTAATAGGTAACGAAGGAAGCGTTCGCGGCCATATTTCAACAGTAGAACCATGAGTGTGGCGCCCACTGTTGCTAACACAACAAAAAGAATTGCATTACCCACAGCGGCAAAGAATCCGAATTCAGATTCTGGTATGGGCTCTGCATATAAACGGAAACCTGAGAGTAAGACGACGATTCCAAGAAGGGCTGCTGTTATCATCGAAGTAATTAAGTTCACGAGAATTGTGCTGCGATCACCTGAAATTACCGGCATTTCATCTGCCATGACGTTTTCACCATGTATTAGGGGAGTTCAATTCGTTGCCCTGTCTCAGCAACATGAGCATTTATGCCATTCGTTTCGTGCAATGTCTTTGCTAAATAGTGACATGCCTCAGGCTCCCCATGAACCGTATATACTGATTCGAGCTTGGGGAACGAGCGCCCGAGTTCTATTAGTTGATTTTGACCCGCATGAGAGGAGAAATCAAAGAGCTGATACTTCGCTTTCATGCGTTTGGGTCCTGACCCATAGTCGTAGGATCCGTTCTCAAGAAGTTCGCGGCCAGGTGTTCCAGGGACTTGATATCCGACAAGTAGAACCGCGTTTCTCGGATTGTGCATGATTTCACTAAGATACATTGCAGCCGTTCCGCCTTTGAGCATACCTGCAGGTGCTACAATCAATCCGGGCTTTTTAGTGAGACCCTCTCGTTGTCGCCGACTACGAATCCATTGAGCGTTGCTTAATGCCCGTTTTAGGAGCTTGAAATTTCGGAAAAAACGTGGGTGCTTTAGAAATATCCGTGAAGCATCACGAGCCATGCCGTCCATGTAAATGGGAAAATTAACTTTGTGTTTTGTGAGAACACAGATGATTTCTTGGGCTCGTGCCACGGCAAAGGCGGGAACTAAAACAGTGCCTCCATTTTCAATAATTTCTTCTGCTGAGTTTACGAAATTCTTTTCGATGGTCTGTCGCTCCTCATGGACAGTGAGAGCGTAGGTGCTCTCGGATATGAGCGTATCTGGTGTGTTTTTAGGAACGCGTGCTGCTTTGAGCAGTTGTGTGTCGATGGTGTTGATATCCCCGGTATAGAGCACATCGTGATTGGGTGTTTGGACATGTATTGCAGCACTTCCGGGGATATGCCCAGCATCATGGAATGTTATTGTGATATCATCTTTGAGTTTGATTGGTTCCTTATAGTCTACAATGCGTATCCTCCGAAGCAGACGATCCAATTCCTCTTTTTCGAAGGGAAGGAAATAGTTACTCAATCGAATCATATCTTTGAGCAGCATTCTGATTAAATCACGGGTTATTGCCGTCATGTACACAGGAACTGACCCACTGGCAAAGAGTAGAGGAAGCCCGCCACTGTGATCTAAATGCGCATGGCTGAGCGCGACGATGAGATTGGAAGGTCTTGTCAACTGAGGAAAAGTCGGATTTCCGTTGAAGGACGCCCCAAAATCGCAGAGAATCGACGTGTCATTTTCTTTTACTAAATATGCAGAGCTGCCTATCGTTTTACAGCCACCCAGAAATTGGAGTTCAGTCAAACTTTTGCGAGTCCCCTACGCCGATACGTGGGTTTCTTGGCGGGAATTAATGGAACGCCTTTTGAATGTAAACATAAATGTATTTCGAAGGGTGTAGGTTCTTTGGGTTACCAGATTTTCTCTAATCAAGGAAGAAAATTTAAAACTCTCCACCATTTTGCTACAGCCAGCATGAGACAGTGGTGACTGTGATGGAATATTCTGAAGAAATCAAAGTTATTTTACATAATCCCGATGTAAAACTAGAGAACCGAATCTTAGTTTCCGGATTTCACAGTGCGTTAGGTGAAACAGGGTATATTGTTCTCCGCCATTTAGCGGCGCAAGAATCAGCCCAGCCAATCGGATGTATTATGAGCCCGCTGGTCCCTCCACATGTGTTTATTGGTGGTGACCGACTCCTGATGCCCATCGAATTATATGAGTACGGTGACCGCTTCATTCTCTTATTCACTAGGCTTCAGCCCCACCGGGCAGAGTGGGCCCCATTTACGGAAACTGTCGCCAATTGGTGCGCTAATATGAAGTTCAAGGAAGCTGTTCTACTTGGAGGGTTGGATATGCAATTTGCCGAGGGCGACGAACGGTATCGCACCGCTTTCACCTCCACCTATCGAGAAACTGCCCAGAAATTTGATTTACCCGTCCTCGAAGAAGGGCGAGGCATCTATGGTCCGTTAGCCCTGCTCCTAGCGAATTTTCAAATTCGAAATTTCCCTGCCGTGGCAATTTTACCGTATGCTGAAAGGGGGCGCCCCGATCCCCGGGCGGCAAGTGTGGCAATTGAGGTCTTTAACCAATTATATGATCTTGATATTGAAACGGAAGAGCTAGCAGCTGATGCAGAAGCTATTGAGAAAGAGATTAAGCAATTGCTTGAACGCCAGCATGAACGGGAAAATGATCGCGGCGCGGGCGGTATGTTCGTCTAGCATTCGAGAGAGAAGCTAGTGCACGGGGGTTCCTGGTGGTAATTCCCGTTCAGGTATCACTAATACTACCTGGTAGTCGGAATCTCCTTGTTGCCCCACTTCAGCGGCTAAAAGCATACCCTCAGATTTTTCACCGCGAAAAACGGCTGGTTTGAGGTTGACTAAGATGACCAGTTGTCGACCAACCAGAGATTCCGCGGAATAGTATTGAGCTAGCCCCGTGACAATTTGGCGCGTACCTAATTTTCCAAGATCTATTTGCAGTTTCAGCAGATTCTTGGTGCCTGGCACCTTCTCCGATTTCGTGACCGTGGCAACACGAAAATCCAGTTTCTTGAAATCATCAAAACTAATCATAGGATACCACTTCTAAACACGCATTGTCTCTGCAAATACTATTTAGCTATGCCTCTTCAATAGCACCGACTAAATTCCGCTCCCATATTATAAGAAAATCGCAGATGCTTTTCGCAAAGCGAGTTTCTAAAGAAAGAACTAAAAGTTCGCTGACAACGGTCGTAAATGAAGAAGCGGATTAGAAACTACGCTACTTGGTGAAATTGCGGTGGCACGACGTCCATGGACAATAGTCACCCTCATCGT
>JABXGS010000178.1 GCA_016550425.1 archaeon | reverse complement strand
TCGGTAGAAAAGGTTGCGTCTTTTCTTTCATCACAATTTCGACCAAGTAAAAACCCTGCAATGACCCTTTATGATCAGGTTCAAGCTGTCAAAGAACCTGAGGAAAAGGTTCCTCTAGCATCTCTTTCCATTCCCAAAAAGCTGATTGATGTATTTGAACAATCAGGAGTGGAGTTTCTTCTTCCAATTCAAGTAAAAGCACTTGATTCAGGATTATTAGAAGGTCAGTCAATACTAGCTGTTTCTGATACTACAAGTGGAAAATCCTTGGTTGGTGAACTTGCAGGGCTCAAAGCTGCGATGCAGGGAAAAGTCTACATTTATCTTTCTCCTTTGGTTGCCTTAGCAAACCAAAAATATCATGAGTATAGGGATAAATTCGAACAACTTGGATTACGTGTGGCAATTCGTGTAGGTATGAGTGGAATCGAGGTAGGAGAGGAAGCTCTTGTTATCGTCGATGACGATGTTTCAGATGCAGATATCATAGTTGCAAGTTATGAAGGATTTGACTATTTGCTAAGGTCAGGTAAAGCTGACGCATTTGGGGATGTAGGTGTCGTCGTTATTGATGAAATCCAAATGGTGGCTGATGAGGATCGAGGTCCAGAATTAGATGGCTTGATAACTCGTCTACGTACTTTGTTTCCTAAAGCCCAAGTGGTTGCCCTATCAGCAACTGTGGGTAATCCAACAGAGCTAGCTCATGATTTAGATTTGGTTCCTGTCATTCTTCGTGGACGCCCGGTACCTTTACAACGACATCTGATAATGGTGCTCACTGAGTCTGATAAACTCAGAATAATTGCTGATCTAGCTAAAGCAGATTTTAGGCAAAAAAGTTCATACGGGTTTCATGGGCAAACAATCGTCTTCACAAATTCGCGACGAAGTACTCATTCGATTGCGTCTGAGTTGAAAAAACAGCGGATTCCCTCTCGCGCCTATCACGCAGGGATGACTTATCCGCAACGTCATCAAGTAGAAACAGCATTTGCTTCAGGGAAAATTGCAGTCGTAGTAACAACAGCAGCTTTAGCTGCTGGAGTAGATTTTCCCGCAAGTACAGTGATTTTTCAAAGTTTAATGATGGGAACTAAGACCTTGAGTGTTGGTGAATTCACGCAAATGCTTGGTCGCGCCGGACGATTGGGAAAACATGATGTTGGAAAAGCTGTTTTATTGGCTGAGATTGGTCGACGATACTTCGGAGATGAACCGAAAACCGAAGAGGAAGTTGCTTTAGATTTATTAAATAATCCCATTGAGGATGTCCACCCTGAAGCAACATTTGAACAATCCGTCGATCAATTACTAGCAACTTTATCATGTTATGACTTAATTTCGCGTACTCAACTTGAGGATGCATATCAAAGGCTTCTCTCACGAACCATTACATTCCAAGAGGGGCTTAGATTTTTACGGCGTCATAATCTAGCTACTCAACAAGGGCAGGATATCACGCCCACAGAATTGGGTCGCGCCACAGCTATTTCGTATTTCTCCGCCTCCAATGTAGCGGCAATCCAAGAATATCGAAAGGACACAGCAGACGATTTATCAGTAAAAATAGAGCCCCTGAGGAACGTCTATTTGTCACCGAGACTGCAGAGTGAGATTGAGCGTTCATTGCGTACTCGTTTCGCCACTCGTTTATTTGCTGGTGCTGTATTAGATTTAATGAGCACAAAACGAGGCAGTCGGTTAAAGCGGTTGCCACGATGGGCATTGCGAATGTTTAGTAAATGGACAGTTGATTTCTTCAATTGCCGCTGTAATGAGAATCCCTTCTGTGATTGTGGCCAGTGGAATGTATCGAAGGCTGTTTTAGATTTACGTTATCGCGGGCTAACACCATCACAAATCAATTCTAGGTTTCTTGAAGAGTATGAGCTTTTCATCTATCCTGGTGATATCTTTGGATTCCTTGACAACCAAGTCCATATCCTTCAGGGTATTAACCGCGTGGCAGAGGTCATCGGTCGTTATGAGCTAGCGGAAAAAGCAAAGAAGGCTATTGAAGCGATTGAAAATCCATTCACGAGCGAAGGCTAGTCATCATAAACGAAGTACTTGCGGTTGCCAAGTAAATACGTGAGAATGGAATTAAACTCTGTTTCAACAACTTGGCTTGAATTTGAAGCGGCAACAGGATCAGTTTGCATTTCAATAATAATCCATTCATCAAACTGGATAGGTTTGAACGCTTCGAACATCCGTTGTTCAATACGGAACGTCCATATTCGATTAGGATCACTAAAGCGATTTCGCTCCAATGCCTCTTTAAAGGGTGTATACAACCGATTCTTTTGCCCACCAAGTAAGAATCGTGCTTTCTTTAGTCCCGATACAAGCATGATATTCTTAGGAACAATATGTTGTTCTGCAATTAGGGTCCGAGGAATTCCGCCTTCTGTGGTTATCGTGAGGATTTGACCCGAATCTTCAACAGACCCCTTTTTGATGGCGAGTGTACGAATTATCTCCTGAACTTGTTCAACCGATGCCTGCTCAAGGGGATCGAGGATTTCAGGGTTGAGAATGTCCAGAACGGGAATCGGTTCACGTGGTCGCATTTTCGTGGGATCGAAGATAACAGCCCCAACCAGATATTCTACGTCAACTGGTTCTCCTTTAATCAGAACCTGGCCTTTGACGACGCCGGGACCAATGAAGGCAGATCGTACAATTTCTCCTTGGAGGAAACTGAATAATTGTCTTGAGGCGATAAGCAGTTCTCCACGAAGCGTTTTTTTCTCACCAAAAATAGTAAAATCAGGAACGACAAAATCAAGGACCCAGAGAAGGGGCGGATTCTGTTCAGTCATTATATTTCAACTCAATTGATTTAGGTTTCACTGCGGTTTTGTTTCGATCGGAGTTGAGGAATTTTAGCTAAAAGGTTTTCAAGAACATAATTCTCAATCTGAGCCCGATAGTCCTCACCAGCTAAGTCTTGGATTTCACGAAGTTCCTTTTTAACAACTGATTTCTTTGATCGGGTCCAAGAAAACCGACTATCCAAGTCAAAGATAATGGTTGAACCGATTTTATCGAGGGGAGTCCCTTGTTCGATTAGATTATCTGTTACGGTAGTTATTTTTTCGCGGAGAAATGGAGCGCGTTCATCAGGAGGTTTCATGGATGCAAGCCATACATCACGCTCTAGGTAATCCAAGGGAGTCTGTAAGGGTGGCCCCATTACGGGCCGGGCTGGAAAAGGAGCAGATACGAAGCCAAACTTTGGTTTTTCGTCAATAGATTCAGGCGGTGGCGGTGACACCTCTATGAGAATTTCACCAGCTGTATTTGGAGACACAGTTTCCAGTGGACCTTGAACCTCTTTTGTTAACTTCTGAATCTCTCCAAGGATTTTTACCATCAATCGTGAAGCATCTTCTTCATCATCTTCTTGACTAAGAAATTGCTCATATCGTCGTAATTTAATGAGTAAGGAGGCTCTCGCTCCGTTAATTGCATCATCAATATCAGAATCCGTAGACCCGATGAGGCCCCCAGCAACCGCACGAACTGCAAGGGCGATGTTTGCCCCTTCATGCTCATTTAACCATCGTTCAATAAGTGGTTGAAAATAGCACTCGTTGATTTTTCTTCGCTGTGCTAAAACGGCGATTACTTGTTCGTTGGCAGGCTCAATTTCATCAGCAATTGTACGGTCAAGATTCACTAGGTTTCTAAGATCTGCTAACAATACTTTGCCAAGTTGACCATATAGATATTCTATCCACTTTCCTTCGGTTAGAGCCACTTCTCTTTGATAAGTATCAATCTCAGGGACCGGACTACCCTGTTTTGCTCGTCGATCAAACTCTTGCATTAGAATGTCACAGGAGGGCTTAGGATCAGTTATTGCGCCATCTAGCATAACTCGATAAGCCACTCGGGCTACCTCTAGGTGAACATTGCATTCATCAGCTATGGCAATTGCTGCATCATCCGGGACACGAGACACCTTCTCATCAAGCGTTCCGTAGGTTGATTCAAATTCTTCTGCTATCCGTCGACTTAAACGCCGTATTTCATCTTCATCAACAAAGTGACTCATGCCTTCTCACTCCTCGGTATCACTAAGGCAGTTTTTCCGCTCGGTAGCCACGAGGATATAACAAAGTAGTTTTAGAATGGCTTAAGTGTTATGGCAAAGGTTGAGAAGACGATTATTCGCCTGACGAATATTTGATAGTGTAAATAGGAAATTCTTAAAGCAGGAATTTATCCAAGCCGGCGATGCTAAGGTGTAGTTAATGTCGCGAAATATCGCTGTGACAAAAGCATTTACGCTTCCTATAGAGCAACAATCACTAGAAATTGTTGAAAGAAAAGGAAAAGGTCACCCTGACACGATTCTCGATGCAGTTGTTGAGAATGTTGGAGTGAAACTCTGTAATTATTATATTGATAATTTTGGTGGAATTCTCCATCATAACGTTGACAAAGGTTCGATAGCAGGCGGACGCGCCCATGTAGAATTTGGTGGAGGAGAACTCCTTGAACCAATTTACATTTGTGTTGTTGGTCGAGCTACCACCGAGATATTCAAAGACCAAAAATTAGCACGAATTCCTCTTGGTACCCTTACTCTTGAATCGATGAAAAAGACATTGGAAAGCACTCTACGATTCCTAGATCCAACACAACAGGTTTTAATGGATTATAAGATTAAACCAGGTTCAGTTGATCTTACACATGTCTTTGACCACACCGTCGACGATATTCCTCGTGCTAATGATACTAGCTTTGGTGTGGCTTTTGCCCCCTTTTCAGAAACAGAGAAAATTGTCTATCAGACGGAACAACTTCTCAACTCAGAAAAATTCAAGAAAAAACATCCTGAAGTAGGCGAAGATATCAAAGTCATGGGACTACGCACGGATAATGACATCAAACTAACAGTTGCTGCAGCTATGATTGCACAACTAGTTCCTGATGCCGACCATTATAATGGTGTACTTGATGACGTCAGAGATGCGGTGCTTGATCAGGCAAAGAAAATTACTGATCGAGACGTGAGTATTACCATTAACTCAGCGGATGACCCGAAACGGGGTGTCTATTACCTCACATTAACGGGAACATCTGCGGAAATGGGAGATGATGCCGGTGTTGGTCGAGGAAATCGGGCTAACGGATTGATTACTCCTTGCCGACCAATGAGCCTTGAGGCTACAGCAGGAAAGAACCCAAAGAACCATGTCGGCAAAATCTATAATGTGTTGGCTCAACGCATTGCTGATCATGTAATCGCTGAGGAACCGAAAGTCTTGGAAATTGCTGTGAAAATCTTGACTCGAATCGGATATCCAATCGATCAACCATTAATTGCTTATACAGAAATCATTCCTGACAGAAATGCTTCATGGAGCGCCGTGGAAAAGAGCGTTGCTTCCATTGTTGATGCAGAGCTTGAAGATGTGTGTTCCGTTCAACAGCTTATCCTTGATGGTAAAGCACAGATATTCTAGCAAAAATACCAATATTCTGTAAAAGTTCTTACAGTGCAAGGCTAATCAAAATTAGTTGTATTCCGAATCCTACAGATAAGGCAATTATGAGAATAGCAACAATCATTTTTGCCCATGGAGGCTGGCGAGCTTTTTCAACGATGTATATTAGCCACACGGCAAGAAGAATACCAAAAGTAATGAGAAGACCGCCATACACAGGATACCAAGGAAGGAATAACGACCATTGCATGGTGAATAACACCTGTAAATTTCAGGGGAGAGTGAACTGCTTCACCTTTTGAATTATCTTTTGGTCTAGGGGATTTCGCTTATTGAAGCAAGGGCTTATACACTCATTGGATGCTTC